>JBEVGZ010000235.1:0-4916 GCA_040511515.1 Microterricola sp. | reverse complement strand
GTCTGGTGTCAGTTTCTCGAGTCGAATCCACGTCCAAGCTGAGTGTTCGCGGCGCCCGCGTGCACAACCTCCACAATGTCGATCTGGAGATCCCGCGCGACTCGCTCGTGGTCTTCACCGGCCTCTCCGGCTCTGGCAAGTCCTCGCTCGCATTCGACACGATCTTCGCGGAGGGGCAGCGTCGCTACGTCGAGTCGCTCTCGGCATACGCCCGCCAGTTCCTCGGCCAGGTGGACCGGCCCGACGTCGACTTCATCGAGGGTCTGAGCCCTGCCGTCTCGATCGATCAGAAGTCGACGAACCGCAACCCGCGCTCCACCGTCGGCACGATCACCGAGATCTACGACTACATGCGTCTGCTCTGGGCCCGCGTCGGTGTTCCGCACTGCGCGGTCTGCGGCGAGAAGATCCAGCGCCAGACGGTGCAGCAGATCGCCGACCAGCTGATGGAGCTGTCTGAGGGCACCAGGTACCAGATTCTGAGCCCCGTCGTCTCGCAGAAGAAGGGCGAGTTCGTCGACCTCTTCAAGGAGCTCGCGGCATCCGGCTACTCGCGCGCCATCGTCGACGGCGAGCAGATCCAGCTCTCCGAGCCGCCGACGCTCAAGAAGCAGATCAAGCACGACATCTCGGTCGTTGTCGACCGTCTCGTCGCCGCCGAGGATCTGCTCAGCCGCCTCACGGACTCGCTCGAGACGGCCCTGCGCCTGACCGACGGCCTCGTACGCATCAACTTCGTCGACAAGGAGGGTGACGAGGCGTGGCAGACCTTCTCAGAGAAGCTCTCCTGCCCGAACAACCACCCGATCCAGCTCACCGAGATCGAACCGCGTACCTTCTCGTTCAACGCGCCGTTCGGCGCCTGCCCGGAGTGTTCGGGCCTCGGCACGCGCATGTCGGTCGATGAGGACCTGCTGCTCGGCGATCCGGAGCTCAGCATTGCCGAGGGCGTCATCCTGCCGTGGACGACGCAGGGCAAGGGGCTGTTCAGCTACTACGAGAAGCTGCTCGAAGGCCTCGCCCGCGACCTCGACTTCGACCTCACGACGCCGTGGCAGAAGCTGCCGGCCGATGTGCGCGCCGCCGTGATGAACGGCGACAACTTCGAGGTCAAGGTGAAGTGGAAGAACCGCTACGGCCGCGAGGTGAGCTACACCTCCGGCTTCGAGGGCGTCGTTCCCTACATCGAACGGCAGTACGCCCAGGCGGAGACCGACAACCAGCGCGCCCGCTGGGCCGAGTACCTGCGCGAGGTCGCCTGCCAGGTCTGCAACGGCAAGCGGCTCAAGCCGGAGGTGCTCGCCGTGCACATCCACGGCGAGAGCATCGCGGATGTCTGTGAGCTCAGCCTCAGCGATGCCCGCAGCTTCATGGACAAGCTCGAACTCACCGAGCGCGAGCAGGCCATCGCGGCCCAGGTGCTGCGCGAGATCAAGCTCCGCCTCGACTTCCTGGTCAAGGTCGGCCTCAACTACCTGAACCTCGCCCGTGCGGCGGCAACGCTCTCCGGCGGTGAGGCACAGCGCATCCGCCTGGCCACCCAGATCGGCTCCGGCCTGACCGGCGTGCTCTACGTGCTCGACGAGCCGAGCATCGGCCTGCACCAGCGCGACAACCGCCGCCTGATCGAGACGCTCGTCGCACTCCGCGACCTCGGCAACACGCTGATCGTCGTCGAACACGACGAGGACACCATCCGTACAGCCGATTGGATCGTCGACATCGGACCGGGCGCCGGCGTCAACGGCGGCAGGGTCGTGCACTCCGGTTCCTACGACGCGCTGCTCGAGAACCCGGAGTCGCTCACCGGCGACTACCTGGCCGGCAGGCGTCAGATCGTCACCCCGCACACGCGGCGCCCGATCGACCCGGAGCGTCAGATCTCGGTCATCGGAGCCCAGGCGAACAACCTGCGCAAGGTGAGCGCCGACTTCCCGCTCGGCACCTTCACCGCCGTCACCGGTGTCAGCGGATCCGGCAAGTCCTCGCTCGTCAACGACATCCTCTACCGCGTGCTCGCCAACAAGCTCAACGGCGCGCGCAAACTGCCGGGCAAGCACACCAGGGTCACCGGTCTCGACCACCTCGACAAGGTGATCCACGTCGACCAGGCCCCGATCGGGCGCACGCCGCGCTCGAACCCGGCCACGTACACGGGCGTCTTCGACCGCATCCGCAACCTCTTCGCCGAGACGATCGAGGCCAAGACCCGGGGATACCTGCCCGGCCGCTTCAGCTTCAACGTCAAGGGCGGCCGCTGCGAGGCGTGCTCGGGTGACGGCACCATCAAGATTGAGATGAACTTCCTGCCCGACGTCTACGTCGACTGCGAGGTCTGCCACGGTGCGCGCTACAACCGCGACACCCTGACCGTGCACTACAAGGGCAAGAACATCGCCGAGGTGCTGCAGATGCCGATCAGCGAGGCGGCCGAGTTCTTCGAGCCGATCTCGGCGATCCACCGCTACCTCAAGACCCTCGTCGAGGTCGGCCTCGGCTACGTCACGCTCGGCCAGAGCGCGACGACCCTCTCCGGCGGCGAGGCGCAGCGCGTCAAGCTCGCCACCGAGCTGCAGAAGCGCTCCAATGGGCGCAGCGTCTACGTGCTCGACGAACCGACGACCGGGCTGCACTTCGAGGATGTGCGCAAGCTCCTGATCGTGCTGAACGGCCTCGTCGACAAGGGCAACACCGTGATCGTCATCGAGCACAACCTCGATGTGATCAAGAGCGCCGACTGGGTGCTCGACCTCGGTCCGGAGGGCGGCTCCGGCGGTGGCAAGGTCATCGCGACGGGAACACCGGAACAGGTTGCGGCGAACAAGAAGAGCCACACCGGCGTGTTCCTGAAGGAAGTCCTCGCGGCGGACGCCGCATCGGCGAATCGCGCGACCGCGGCGATCGCGGGCTGAGCGACGCGGAACATCGATGGCGAATGTGCTGAGTTACCGGCCCAAGACGGGGGAGATCCCCACGGAGCCGGGGGTGTACCGCTTCCGCGACCAGAATTCCCGGGTGCTCTACGTCGGCAAGGCGAAGAACCTGCGCGCCCGGCTCAGCAACTACTTCGCGCCGTTGGAGAGCCTGCATGAGCGCACCAGGCGCATGGTCACGACGGCGACGAGCGTCGAGTGGACGGTCGTCGGCAGCGAGGTCGAGGCGCTGCAGCTCGAGTTCACCTGGATCAAGGAATTCGACCCGCCGTTCAACGTCATGTTCAAGGACGACAAGTCCTACCCCTATCTGGCCGTCACTCTCGCGGAGGAGGCTCCGCGTGCCCTGGTCACGCGCACGACCGGCATCAAGGGCGCCAGGTACTTCGGTCCGTACCCCAAGGTGTGGGCGGTCTACGACACCATCGAGCTGATGCTCAAGGCGTTCCCGATCCGCACCTGCAAGGACTCCGACTACAAGCGTGCGATGCAGTCGGGCAAACCGTGCTTCGCCGGGCAGATCGGACGCTGTTTCGGCCCGTGCTCCGGGTTGGTCAGCATCGAGGAGCACCGCGAGATCGTCAAACGCTTCGTCAGCTTCATGGGCAGCCAGGACCGCAAGCTGATCAACGAGCTCACCCAGGAGATGAAGGCGGCATCCGCCGCGCTGAACTTCGAGCTCGCGGCCAAGCGACGTGACCAGGTCGCAGCACTCGAGGCGGTGCTCGAGAAGAGCGCCGTCGTGCTGCGCGACTCGGTCGACATCGACCTCTTCGGCATCGTGCACGACGAACTCGCGGCGGCCGTCCAGCAGTTCGTCGTGCGCGGCGGCCGCATCCGCGGTGTGCGCGGCTGGGTCGTCGACAAGGGCCTCGATGCGTCGATGGGCGAGCTCGTCGATTCGATCGTGCAGACCGTGTACAACGAGAACAACCCCCCGCCGCGCGAGATCGTCGTTCCCGAGCTGCCGGATGATGCCGCGGCCCTCGAGGAGTGGCTGCGGGGGATGGCCGGGGTCAAGGTGCAGGTGCGCGCGGCGCAGCGCGGCGAGAAGGCGGCGCTGCTCGCCACCGCGACGCAGAACGCCGCACACTCGCTGATGCTCTACAAGACCCGGCGCAGCTCTGACTTCACGGCGCGCTCCAAGGCCCTGGAGGACATCCAGGAGGCACTCGGGATGACGGAGGCCCCGCTGCGCATGGAGTGCTACGACGTGTCGCACCTCGGCGGGACCAACATCGTCGCGAGCATGGTCGTGTTCGAGGACGGGCTGCCGCGCAAGGACCAGTACCGGCGCTTCAACATCCCCGAATCCACCGACGACACCGACTCGATCTATCGCACGCTCACCCGGCGGCTGGCACATCTCCGCGAGGAGGCCGACGCGCCGGCCGCCGATCCCGCTGCGGAGGAGAGTGCGGCGGAGAAACGGCGCAAGTTCAGCTACCCGCCCAATCTGCTCATCGTCGACGGCGGGCAGCCGCAGGTGGAGGCAGCCGCGCGAGCGATGCGGGAGTCCGGCGTGCAGGGGATCCAGCTCTGCGGCATCGCCAAGCGGCTGGAGGAGATCTGGCTGCCGGACTCCGACTACCCCGTGATCCTGCCGCGCAACAGCGATGCGCTGTTCCTGTTCCAGCGCATCCGCGACGAGGCGCACCGCTTCGCGATCACGCATCAACGGGCGAGCCGCAAACGCGACATCAACTCGGTACTCGGCGAGATTCCCGGCCTCGGACCGGCCAGGGTCGCCGTTCTGCTGAAGCATTTCGGCTCCGTTTCGCAGCTGAAACAGGCCAGCCCCGAGGCGATCGCGGAGGTTCGGGGCGTCGGACCGGCACTCGCGCAGGCGATCCACCAGCACTTGCGTGCCTGAAGCGCTCGGCGCTCGGTAGGCTAGAGTCCCACCAGTTCTTCTAGCGAAGGTGAGAATCTGCCATGGCGGATGCCCGGCAGCACGAGATGCTGATCGTCACGGGAATGTCC
>JBEVGZ010000234.1:0-4157 GCA_040511515.1 Microterricola sp. | reverse complement strand
CTCGGCCGGCGCTGTGACCTCGGGCAGTTCGAAGAGGTTGTACTTGCCCTGGCCGAGCGGGCCCCACGCCTCGATCTTGATGCCGTGCTGGGCACTGAGCGCCGTGGTGGCCGGCTGCTGGTGAGCGGGGTGGAGCTCGATCTGGTTGACCGCCGGCACGACATCCGTCTCGGCAAGAAGGCGGGTGAGGTAGGGAACCGTGAAGTTGGAGACGCCGATGCTGCGCGCTCGACCGCTCTCGCGGATCTTCTCCAGTGCCTTCCACGCCTCGATGAAGCGGTCGTTCGCCGGGGCCGGCCAGTGGATCAGGTAGAGGTCGACCTCGTCGAGGCCGAGCTGCTCGAGGCTGCGGTCGAAGGCGTCGAAGGCCGACTGGGTTCCCTGGTCGTCGTTCCACAGCTTGGTCGTGATGAAGAGCTCGTCGCGGGCGATGCCCGAATCGGCGATGGCCTTGCCGACGCCGGCCTCGTTGCCATAGATGCGAGCCGTGTCGATGTGGCGGTGGCCGACCTCGAGGGCATCCGTGACGATGCGCTCGGTCTCGACCGGGTCGACCTTGAAGACGCCGAAGCCGAGCTGCGGAATGGTGTGGCCGTCGTTCAGCGTGACCGTGGGGACTGTCGTGTTCTCAGCTGCGATGCTCATTGCTTCATCCCATCACGGATACCGCGGACCCGGCCCATCATTGCGGCTCGTTTCGCCACCGGCGAAGTCGCCCCGCGGAATCCGGCATCCGGTGCCGAACGCATCAGTGGTAGCGGCGCCCCTCGTCGCGGCGGAACAGCAGGAGGGCGGCGGCAAAGCCGAGCACGGTCCAGACGAGGATCCCGACCCACACCCACCACTCGAGCTCCCCGCCCTGCACGGCCCAGATCACGAACTCGCGGGCCTGGCGCGACGGGGTGAACTTGGAGAGCGTGTTGAGCCAGTCGGCGAAGAGGATCGGCGGCAGGAACAGCCCGCCGGCGAAGGCGAGGGCGAACATCACGACCTGCACGACGGCGATCGCCGCCTTCGACGGCATCGAGTAACCGATGCAGATGCCGATGAGCATGAACGGCAGGGCGGAGACCGCGAGCGCCACGAACCCGGCAAGGATGCGCACCGGTGGAGCCTCGGCCGCGGTGAAGATCCCGCCGATCACGATGACGGGGATGATCGCCGCCAGCCCGAGCATGCCGGTGGAGAACACCTGGGCCAGCACGCGGGAGAGACCGGGGGCCGGCAGGGTGCGCAGGTATGGGTCCCACGGCTTCTCCCTGTTCTCGGCGATCGTCAGCCCGAAGCTGAACAGCGCGTTCGACATCACGGCGAACACCGCGAGCGAGATGACGGCCTGGGTGGCGAAGAGCGGGTCGTTGGCGACTGTGCGCTGCGGCACGACGAAGAACAGCAAGGCCAGCGCGGGGAAGACGAGGGAGCCGATCAACGCGATGGGGATCCGCGCCGTCTCGATCAGGTTGTACTTCGCGTGCAGCATGGCGAGCGACATGGTGCTCATCGGGTGACCTCCTGGGCGTTGGCGGCCTGGGCGCTGCCGCGCGCAGGCCGGGTGGCGGACGCCCGGGTCGCGTGGGCCCTGTCCGACTCGGTGAGGGTGAGGAATGCCTCCTCGAGCGAGGCGCCGCGCACGGCGAGGTCGGCGAAGCGGATGCCGGAGGTCACCAGTTCGCGGATCAGCTGATCGGAGTCGGCGGTGTAGAGCAGCAGCTCGCCGGCATCCGCCGAATCGGCCCCGACCGTCTCCACCCTGGCCACCCCGGGGAGTGCACCGACCGCGGTCGGCTCCGGCGTGCGCAGCCGGATCTGGCGCACACCGACCTTGCCGACGATGGCCTGCAGGGTGTCATCGGCGATGACCCGGCCGCCCGACATGACGACAACCCGCTCGGCGAGCGCCTCGATCTCTTCGAGGTAGTGGCTCGTGACGACGACCGTTGCACCGGCATTGTGCTGGCGGCGCACCGCCTGCCAGAGCGTGTGCCTGGCATCGATGTCGAGACCCGTCGTCGGCTCGTCGAGCAACACCAACTTGGGTCGCCCGACGAAGGCGAGGGCGACACTGAGGCGGCGCTTCTGCCCACCGGAGAGCGCACCGGCCTGGCGCTTCAGCAACGGGGTGAGCCCGAACTCCTCCGCGAGCGCCTCCGTCTGCATCGGCTGCTCGAAGTGCTTGCCGACGAAGTCGATGACCTCGCCGACGCGCAGGGTCGGCGGCAGCGCCGTCTCCTGCGGCGTGCTGCCGAGGCTCTGCCGCGAGCGCACGTCCTGTGGAGAGCGGCCGAGCAGCGTGACGCTGCCGGATGTCGGGCGGCGAAGCCCGTTCAGCAGCGAGATGAGCGTCGTCTTGCCCGCCCCGTTCGGGCCGAGCAGGCCGAGCATGCTGCCGGCCTCGATCTCGAGGGTGACGTCGTCGACGGCGAGCACATCGCCGAAACGGCGACTGGCGTGCTCAAGTTGGGCGAGGGCGGTCATGCGGTGCCTCCAAGGAGTTGCTTGAGAGCGTCGGTGTAATCCTCGAAGGCGCGGCGGCCGGCCTTGCTGAGGGAGATGTAGGTGACGGGCGTCCTGCCCTGGTGTGTCTTCTCCACCTCGACATATGCCGCGTCTTCGAGTTTGCGGAGATGCGTGGAGAGGTTGCCGGGCGTCATGTCGAGCAGTTCCTGCAATCGGGGGAAGGCGATGCGGTCGCCGGGCGGAATCGTGGCGAGGGTCGCGGTGATCTTGAGGCGGGCGGCGGCGTGGATCACCGGGTCGAGCTCGCCCTGGTGCACGGGGCTCATGGCTCAGCGCGCCTGGCGAAGTCGGACGGCGAAGACGATGGCGGCCACGAGCAGCGCTCCCCCGCCGAAGATGGCCATCACGAGGTTGTTCGTCGGCGCTCCGAAGAAGGGCGCGACTGCCCCGACGACGAGCATGATGATGCCGAGCACCAGCTGGCTCACCTGACGCCACAGCGCGGCGCCGGCCAGGTAGAGGGTTCCGCACATCAGCGAGAACGCCGAGGGGAAGTAAATGCTCGCGAGTTCCTGCGAGAGCCCGTTCGCGATGAGGCCGACGCCGAGGGCGGCGAAGGCGATACCGCAGAGCGACCAGGAGATTCCGTACACGGCTCCGGCGAAGTTCGACTCCCCCTTGACGCCGCGGCTGAGCCGGGCGCCGATGATGGCGGATGCCGCGATCGCGCCGGCGATCAGCAGGGCGAAGACGGGGGCGGCGACGGCCATCGGGATCGTGAACAGCGGGTTCCCGCCCGGGTACGCCGACCACAGCAGGAGGAAGCCGACGAGCCATGCGACACCCCAGATGCCGAGCATCCACGGGATCGGGCGGAGCATCAGCTGGTCGACCTTGCGCTGCTGCGCGGTGATCAGCGCGAGCATCTCGGCAGCGTCATCCGTTTCGTGCGGTTCAACCGTGTTCGTCATAGTTACTTTGTAACGCAAAGTACTCTGCCAAGTCAACCCCTTTGCCCAGCCACTTGGCTTCGGTCGCGGCCTCGTTCCTCGGCTGCTCCCTCGAGCCGGCGTGGGGAGGAGCCGACCCTCCCGCGCCGCATATACCGGAGAGCCAAGTACGATGGAGGGCTGATGACTGACACCGCCGCCATCCCCGTGATCACCTACCCGCCCGAGCTGCCGGTGAGTGCGATGCGCGACGAGATCGCCGACGCCATTCGCGACAACCAGGTCGTGATCGTGGCCGGAGCGACCGGTTCAGGCAAGACCACCCAGATCCCGAAAATCTGCCTCGAGCTCGGCCGCACGAGCATCGGCCACACCCAGCCGCGCAGGCTCGCCGCTCGCACCATCGCCGAGCGCATCGCCGAAGAACTCGGCGAGGAGGTCGGCGGAGTCGTCGGCTACCAGGTGCGCTTCACCGACAAGGCGACGGCCAGCACCAAGATCAAGCTGATGACCGACGGCATCCTGCTGAACGAGATGCACCGGGATCGGTTGCTGCGCCGCTACGACACGATCATCATCGACGAGGCGCACGAGCGCAGCCTCAACATCGATTTCCTGCTCGGCTATCTGCGCGAGCTGCTGCCCAAGCGGCCGGACCTCAAGGTGATCGTCACCTCGGCGACGATCGACCCGGAGAGCTTCGCGAAGCACTTCGCGAGCGTGCCGGAAGACGGCGGCGACCCCGTTCCG
>JBEVGZ010000233.1:0-4989 GCA_040511515.1 Microterricola sp. | reverse complement strand
CGATGCTGTTCAGCCAGGCGTGCTCGGGGCCGACGCCCGGGTAGTCGAGTCCGGCGGAGATCGAGTGCGACTCGTAGGTCTGGCCGTCCTCGTCCTGCAGCATCATGCTGCGCGCGCCGTGCAGCACGCCCGGACGACCCTTGGTGATCGTCGCAGCGTGCTTCGGGGTGTCCGCGCCCTCGCCAGCGGCCTCGTAGCCGTAGAGCGCGACGGATGGGTCGTCAAGGAAGGCGTGGAAGATGCCCATGGCGTTGGATCCGCCGCCGACGCAGGCCGCGACGGCATCCGGGAGGGAGCCGGTGAGCGCGAGAACCTGCTCGCGCGCCTCTTCTCCGATGATCTTCTGGAAGTCACGCACCATGGCGGGGAACGGATGCGGGCCTGCGACGGTGCCGAAGATGTAATTGGTGTTCTCGACGTTGGTGACCCAGTCACGCATGGCGTCGTTGATGGCGTCCTTCAGAGTGCGGGAGCCGGCCTTGACGGCGACAACCTCCGCGCCGAGCAGGCGCATGCGGGCGACGTTGAGCGCCTGGCGCTCGGTGTCGACCTCGCCCATGTAGACGACGCACTCGAAGCCGAACAGCGCTGCGGCCGTCGCGGTGGCGACGCCGTGCTGGCCCGCGCCCGTCTCGGCGATGACGCGGGTCTTGCCGATGCGCTTGGTGAGCAGCGCCTGGCCGAGCACGTTGTTGATCTTGTGCGAACCGGTGTGGTTCAGGTCCTCGCGCTTGAGGATGATGCGGGCGCCGCCGGCGTGCGCGGCGAAACGCGGCACCTCGGTGATGATCGAGGGACGACCCGTGTAGCTCCGGTGCAGCTCGGTGAGCTCCGCGGCGAAGGCCGGGTCCTTCTTCGCGATGTCGTAGGCGAGGGTGAGCTCGTCGAGAGCGGCGACGAGCGACTCCGGGACGAAGCGGCCGCCGAAGTCGCCGAAGTACGGGCCGAGCTCGTCGCGCAGTTTGCCCGAGGATTCGGGCCCAGTTGAGTCAGACATTCAAACCGCCAGGAATTCGGAGAGGGTGCGGATGGGGTCGCTCGTGACGAGCGCTTCACCGACCAGGACGACGTCGGCGCCGGCCGAACGGTAGTGCGCGACATCCGCTGCGGAGAGAACCGCGGACTCGGCCACCTTGATGGTGCCGGCCGGGATGCGCCCGGCCAGGATGCCGAAGAGGTTCTTGTCGAGCTCGAAGGTGGAGAGGTTGCGCGCGTTGACACCGATCAGGGAAGCACCGAGGTCGATCGCTCGATCGAGCTCATCCGCGCTGTGCGTCTCGACGAGCGGCGTCATGCCGAGCTCGAGGATGAGCGTGTGCAGCTCGGTGAGCAGCGGCTGCTCGAGCGCGGCGACGATGAGCAGCACGAGGTCGGCTCCTGCCGCGCGGGCCTCGAGCACCTGGTACGGCGTCGCGATGAAGTCCTTGCGCAGCACCGGCAGGCTGACCGCGGCACGCACGGCCTCGAGGTCGGCGAGGGAACCGCCGAATCGGCGCTCCTCCGTCAGCACGCTGATCGCGCTGGCTCCACCGGTCTCGTACGCCGCAGCCAACGCCGCCGGATCGCGGATCTCGGCCAGCTGGCCGCGCGACGGGCTCGCCCGCTTGACCTCTGCGATGACCTTGACGCGCTCGGCCGGGGCCAGGGCGCGCAGGGCGTCGAGCGCGGCCGGGCGCGCGAGCGCCTCGGCCTCGACGGTGGCGTATGGCCGGCTCAGCCGACGCCGTTCGGCGTCTTCAACGGAGCCGGCGGTGAGCTCGGAGAGCACTCGCTAGTGCGCTTTCGGAGCGTACTTCGGGCCGTTCGTGCCGTAGCCGGCCTTGGCGAGCACCCATCCGACGATGAGGCCGACGACCAGGAGGCCTGCCGAGGCCCAGACGAGCCACTGCACGTCGAGGAAGAACGCGACGGTGCCGATCAGGAAGGCGATGAGCATGATGAAGACCGAGGTCCATGCGGCCGGCGAGTGGCCGTGGCCTGGATCAACTGACTCTGTACTCATGGTGCTCCTTAAAAAGTTCTGAAGGGGGTGATGGAAAGTCTAGCGGCTCTGCCGCCGGTGCCCGAGTTGCCGAGCGGCGCTACTGTTCTGTCGGGTCGCTGCCGCGGCTGAGTTCGTCCCAGTTGTCGATCGCGGTGTCCTTGGCGCTCTGCGGCGGCGCATCGGCGTTCTGCATGCGCACGGCCTGGTACTTGCGGCCAGGGCCCGGCCAGCGCTTCGAGGTCACGAGCACGGCGATTCCGGCCGCGGCGAACAGCAGGCCGGAGACGACGCCGACCCAGGGCCAGAGCGTGATGCCGGCATCCGTGATCAGTGCGCGCACCGAGTTGTCGCCCGCGACGCCGGTGAGCGTGCTGACGCTCGAGATCGCGGCACCGGCCGGATCGATGATGGCCGAGGAGGAGGCGAGCACGACGGAGGCGCCGAGCAGCACCTCGAGCGCGCCGAGCACGATGCGGAACACGGGGCCGGCGATGGTGAGCGCGCCGCCGAGGGCGAGCCCGGCGAGGGCCAGCGCCGAGAGAGCCGGCGCCGCGGCCGCACCGTCGATCTGGACGGGGTTCACGCCGATGTGCGCGATCACCCAGATCTGGGTCCACGCCAACATGGCGAGCACGGCGGCGAGCAGCCCGGCCAGAACGATGCTGAGTTTGATGCGCGATGCGCTCATGGTCACTGCACCCGTCGCAATGCGTTCGCGATGGCGACGGCCCGCAAGGGGGCTGCCGCCTTGTTCTGAGACTCCTCGAACTCCGACTGCGGAACCGAGTCGAGCACGAGCCCTCCACCCGCCTGCACCCTGGCCACCCCGCCCATGATCGTCGCGGTGCGGATGGCGATGGCGAGGTCGGCGTCGCCGGCGAAGCCGAAGTAGCCGACGACTCCCCCATAGACGCCGCGCTGGGCCGGCTCGAGGTCGTCGATGATCTGCAGGGCGCGCGGCTTCGGTGCACCGGAGAGCGTGCCTGCAGGGAAGGTGGCGCGGAACACCGAGATCGCGTTCTTGCCTGCGACGAGGTCACCCTCGACCGAGGAGACGATGTGCATGATGTGGCTGAAGCGCTCGACCCTCATGAACTCGGTCACCTCGACGGTTCCGGGCGTGCAGACCTTGGCGAGGTCGTTGCGGGCGAGGTCGACGAGCATGAGGTGCTCCGCGCGCTCCTTGGCGTCGGCGAGCAGCTCGGTCTCGAGCTCGTTGTCGGCGTCGGGGGTCGCGCCGCGTGGCCGGGAACCGGCGATGGGGTTCGTGAACACGCGCTTGTTCGAGACCTTGACCAGCGCCTCCGGCGATGACCCGACGATCCAGTACGGCTCGTCATCCGGCGTCTCGAGGCTGAGCAGGTACATGTACGGGCTCGGGTTGAGGCTGCGCAGCACCCGGTAGACGTCGATCGGCGTCGCGGTGCAGTCCTCCTCGAAGCGCTGCGAGATGACGACCTGGAAGATGTCGCCGTCGCGGATGTGCTCCTTGGCCGTTTCGACGGAGGCCAGGAAGTCCTCGCGCTCCGTGCGGGAGCGTGCCGTCGGATTCGTGTTCATGTCGACCTCGGCGAGCCAGGCCTCCGAAGGCTGCGCGAGGCGGTGCTGCAGGCTGTCGAGCCGGGACTGCGCATCGGCCCAGAGCTCGTCGGCGCCCTCGCGGCCGTCGTTGAGCACATTGGCGATCAGCTGGACGGTTCCGTACTTGTGGTCGATGGCGACGAGGTCGGCGACGAAGCTGAATGCCTGGCCGGGCACGGCGTTCTCGGCCGGGGGCCGGTTCGGCAGCCGCTCGAGCTGGCGGATCGCCTCCCAGCCGATGAATCCGACGAGTCCGCCGGTGAGCGGTGGGACGTCGGGCAGACGCGGGGTCTTCCAGCGTTCGAACAGCTGCTCGAGCGCGGCGAGGGGGGCGAGCTGTGCGGCATCGCCGAGCACGCGCTCGGCCGATGCGCCGTAGTCGATCCAGGCGACGGCGTCATCCGTCTGGGTGAGCACACCGAAGGAGGAGACACCCACGAAGGAGAAGCGCGACCAGATGCCGCCCTGTTCAGCGGACTCGAGCAGGAAGCTGCCTGGGCGACCCTCAGCCAGCTTGCGGTAGATGTTGACCGGCGTCTCGCCATCGGCGAAGAGCTGGCGCATCACGGGGATCACCCGGTGCTCTGCGGCGACGGCGTCGAAGGTTGCGCGGTTCGTTGTTCCGGTGCTCATCGGATGGGGCTCCGTTCGGACAAGGTCGAGGACGAGGACGTGGGTCTAGGACGGCAGGATGACTGGCTGGAGGGGGTCGACATCGAAGCAGCTGTGCGCGCCGGTGTGGCAGGCGGCGCCGATCTGTTCGACCTGCACCAGCAGGGTGTCTGCGTCGCAGTCGAGGGCGGCACCGCGCACGAACTGGGCGTGACCTGAGGTGTCGCCCTTGCGCCAGTATTCCTGGCGGGAACGCGACCAGAAGGTGACGCGCCCCTCGCTGAGGGTGCGGCGGAGCGCCTCTGCATTCATCCAGCCCATCATCAGCACCTCGCCGCTGTCGTGCTGCTGGATGATCGCGGGCAGCAGCCCGTCGCCGTTGAACGCGGCACGCTCGATCACGGCGTCGATGTCGGCACTGAGTGGCTGGGCGCTGAGTGGTTGGGCGCTGAGTGGTTGGGCGCTGTCTGGCTGGGCACTGTTCTGTTCGCTCATGTGCGCACCGGCATTCCCTCGGCCGCGAGGGCCGCCTTGACGTCGCCGATGCTGAGCTCTCCGTTGTGGAACACGGATGCCGCCAGCACGGCGTCTGCCCCTGCGGCGATCGCCGGGGGGAAGTGCGCAGCTGCACCGGCGCCGCCCGATGCGATCACGGGAACCGTGCTCAGCTCGCGGATGGCGCGGATCAGCTCGAGGTCGAAGCCCTGCTTCGTGCCGTCGGCGTCGATCGAGTTGACGAGCAGCTCGCCGACACCGAGCTCGATCGCCTGCTTCGCCCAGGCGAGGGCGTCGAGGTCCGTCTCCGTGCGCCC
>JBEVGZ010000232.1:0-3720 GCA_040511515.1 Microterricola sp. | reverse complement strand
GCGAGTTCGGCGGCGTGGCCGTTCAACCGGGCAGCGCGCAACCGGTCGAGTTCGGCGGATGCCGCTGTGCTCTCCTGGCCGCTCGTGAGCTCGAGTGCGCGGGCGGCGGCGAGCCGGGCCTCAAGCGTCACGGCGAGTTCGGCTTGCTCCAAGGCTGTCGTCAGCCGGATGCGCTCCGCTGCAGTTCCCTCGAGTGTGGCGGCGACCGCCATCAGCTCACCGAGTCTGGCACCGTCGGCCGCGATCAGCGCGGGCAGGGCGGCCGTGTGTTCGAGCGCGGCGGCGAGCGCCGTCTCGGCGGTCTCGTGCGCGCTCCGCAACCGCTCGACTTCTGCACGCTCCGCCGGCATCTCGCGTTCGAGTTGCAGGGCATCCTCGATGGCGCCCTGCTGCAGCGTCGTGCGCTCGATCACCGCGTCGATCTCCGCCGCGGTCGCGGCGCCGGCCGCACCCGCGGGGCCCGCGGCGGCAGACTCGGCGAATGCGCGCTGAGCACCGGCCAATGCGGCCGCGGCGTGCTCGGCCGCCGCCCGTGCGCGGCGTGCCGCCGTGACGGCGCCGATCACGACATCTGCGCGGCCGGCCGCGGTGAGCGCGGCCCGGTCGGCGTCGACGGCCGCGGATGCCGCGCGCAGAGCCTCCAGACGTTGCTCGGCGTCAGCCCGGCGCAACTGCGCGCTGCGCCGGGCAACGAGCGCGTCATGCGCGCCGTCGGCGAGCATGAACGCGGCGTCGGCGGCATCCGACGCACGCGCTGCGCTCGCCACTCGTTCGTGCGCGGCACCGCTCAGCGCGGCGAGCCACGGCGTCACCTGCTCTGGCACGGGCGGCTCCGGAATGCGCACGAGCTCCGCAGCCCCGGCAGCCAGAGCATCGGCAGCTTCGTCGCCCGGTGTCGCGTCGTCATCCGCCCCGAGGCCGAGCGAACGGGCGATCGTCACGGCCTGCTCGAGCATCTGCGCGAGCGTCGTGCGCTGCGAACCGATCTCGCCATCGAGAGCCTTGCGCTGCTCGGTGATCGCGAGCTCGTAGTCCTGGAATCGGCGGGTGCCGAAGAGCGAGCGCAGCACATCCTGGCGGGCCTCGCTCTTGGCCAGCAGGAACTGCTGGAAACGGTTCTGGGCGAGCAGGATCACCTGCAGGAACTGGTCGCGGTTGAGCCCGACGAGCTCGGCAACGCGAGGGCCAACGGTGCGCGGGCCGGCCTCGATGCCGATCCACTCCCCGTCGCGCAGCTCAAACAGCTCGGCCGTCGGCTTCTGGGTGACGGTCCCGACCCCCCGCGCCTTCTGCCGCTCGTACTCCGGCGCGCGCTCGACCCGATAGCGGGTGTCACCGGCCGTGAACTCGAGCGTGACCAGGCTGGGGTCATCCGGCCCGCAGTGGTCACTGCGCAGCCGACCCTTCGTGCCGTCGTAACGCGGAACACCGTCGTAGAGCGCGAAGCAGATCGCGTCCAGGATGCTCGACTTGCCCGCGCCCGTCTTGCCGCCCATCAGGAAGATGCCGTCGTCGGCGAAGGCGTCGAAGTCGACGTGCTGCGCGGTCTTGTACGGGCCGAAACCCTGCACCGTCAACCGGTTGATCCTCATGCCGCGTCGCCGGCCAGTCTGGCGTCGTTCAGGGCGATGACCTCGGCCAGCAGCTCGCGTTCGGCGTCGCTCGCGCCGACGCCGTTGCGCACGTGCTCGAGGAAGCCGCCGACGATCTCGCCGTCGCTCTTCGCCTTGATGCGTTCGGCGTAGCTGGCCCCGGATGCCGCCGCGACAACGCTCGGGCGGTGGTCGAGCGTCGCGCACCACCGGAACCGGGTCTGCAGCGTGCGCATGGCATCGAGCGGGCGGGACTGGTCGGTGAGAACGGCGAACACCCAGTCCTGCTCTGCGTGCTCGTGCGTGGCATCCGTCATCAGCTCCTCGAGGGTGCCGGTGAGGATGCTGAGGCGGCGGGGAGTCGGCAGCTCGAGCCAGTCAACCGACTCGAGGCCGTCGGCGCCGAGATCGACGAGCCAGCCGCCGCGCGGCTTTCCGGCCTCGCTGAAGGAGAAGTGCAGTGGGGCGCCGGAGTAGCGTGCCCGCTCGCTGAGGGTCGAGCGGCCGTGGATGTGCCCGAGGGCGACATAGTCCGGCCCGTCGAAGGTGGACAGCGGAACGAGGTCGAGCCCACCGGCGGTGATGTCGCGCACGACGTCGTCCGAGACCGGCTCGGGGGCGTGGTCGCAGGCGCCCGCGGCACCCGCCACGTCCAGCTGCGCCGCGCCGTGCCCGCCGATCTCGTCAGCGCCGATCTTGGCAGCACCGAGATTCACCGCGAAGCAGTGCGACATGACCACGCTGCGGCCGCCACGCTCTGCACGGTCGGCGCGTACGCGGTCCATGGCGAAGTCGAGCACCTGTGCGTGGGTGCGCAGCGGAACGCCGGGGTAGAGCCCGCGCACGAGCGCCGGCTCGAGATAGGGGATGCCGTAGATGTGCACCGGGCCGTGTTCGTCGGCGAGGGTGACGGGTCGGTCGTGCATCTCGGCCCTGGCGAGAACGTGCACGCCGCCGAACGCCGCGAACTCCGACTGGAAGCCGAGGCGGGTCGCAGAGTCGTGGTTGCCACTGCTCAGGATGACGGTGGCGCCTGCCTCACGGATGGCGCTGAGCGCCCGGCCGAGCAGCTCGTAGCTGTCGCGAGAGGGCACCGCCGAATCGAAGACGTCGCCGGCCACGAGCACGACGTCGATCGCCCGCTCGCGCACGAGCGCGGCGAGCTCGCGCAGCACCTCGTCGAGCGCCGCGAGCGTGGAATGCCCGTGAAAGGTGCGCCCGACGTGCCAGTCCGAGGTGTGCAAGATCCGCATGCCTCCACGGTAGCGGTGGCCGCTGACACGACTGTGTGTGGCCACGCGGACCACGGGGCGAGTTGGCAGGGATGAGTGCGGAGAGGGGCGAGTAGCAGGGTGAACTGCACGCCGACCGTCAACGGTCACAGGGCGCGGTCATACGCTCATCTCATGAATCGCACATATGTCGTCACAGGCTCAGCATCGGGAATCGGCGCCGCAACGGCCGAACTGCTGCGGGAGCGCGGAAACCGGGTGATCGGCGTCGACCTGCGGGGCGCCGAGGTCGTCGCCGACCTCTCCACCCCCGCCGGGCGGGCGGATGCCGCGGCGGCCGTGCTCGCGGCATCCGATGGCCAGATCGACGCCGTCATCGCCGCAGCGGGCATCTCGGCCCCGATCGCGCTGACCGTGTCCGTCAACTTCTTCGGTGTCACGGAGTTCCTCGAGGCCCTCGCCCCGGCGCTCGCCCGCAGCACGGCACCCCGCGTCGCAGCCGTGAGCTCGATGGCCTCGCTGCAGCCGAACTCGTCCGAACTGGTCGAGGCGCTGCTGAGCGGCGACGAGCAGGCGGCGACCGCGATCGGCACGGCCCTCGCCGAGAAGGGGCCGGAGACGGGCTACCTCAACTACCCCTCGAGCAAGCGCGCCCTCAGCCGCTGGATCCGTCGCGAGTCGATCACCGAGCGCTGGGCGGGCGCCGGTATCCCGCTCAACGCGGTCGCCCCCGGAACCGTCGTCACCGCCATGACCCGCGATCTGCTGGCGAGCGAGGAGGGGCGTGCCATGGTCGACGCCGCCGTGCCGATGCCGCTGAACGGCCACTCGGAGCCGGTCGTGATCGCGCGCCTGCTGGCCTGGCTGACGAGCGAGGAGAACACGCACACGACCGG
>JBEVGZ010000231.1:0-4394 GCA_040511515.1 Microterricola sp. | reverse complement strand
CCGCATCGACCGCGGCGCGGATCCAATTCGCGACCGGGGGCAGCGCGATCAACGCGGTCGGATCGACGGGCCTGCCCGCCGACGGCTCCGGTGACGACGGATGCGTCAGCTCGGAGGCCAGCAGACGTGCCAGTCCCGGCCATCCGTCGGAGAGCTCGTGGATGGCGGTGGCCACTTCCGTGGAAGCCGGGCCGCCGGTCCACTGCGCCAGGGCGGCCGGCATCTCCTCCACCGGGATCTTGAGGTGGGCAGCGCCGATCTCCCGCACAGCGAGGCTGTCTGGGGCGTTCATGCCGCTCAAGCCACTCAGCTTCCCGACGCACACGACGAGCTTGCGCGTCGCGTCCGCCAGCAGCCGGGCATAGAGCTCGGCCAGCTGTGTTCCGGAGAGCGCATCGGCGTCGTCGATCACGATGATCCGGCGCGGCTCGTCGCGGAGCACCTCGCGAAGCGGCTCGGCCAGTTCACGAGCGCTCAGGAGAACGACGTCGTCTCCGCCGCGCCGGCGTCGGTCCTCGACCCACGAGCGCACCAGTCGGGTCTTGCCCATGCCCGACAGCGCGCGAATGACGACGAGGCGCTCAGGGCCGTCGAGCAGGTCCCATGCGGCGTGGCGCGTGGCGGCAGCCTGGCCCAGCCGTGCCCCCGCGAGGCCAGCGCTGACGCCGTCGGCGTGCGCAATGGTCGATGTCGTCTCCGGCACGCCCACGCTCCTCACCTTGCGGCCGAATCCGTCGTCGCGCTCACTGAGATCGGCCCGGCCAATGCTCCCGACAGACTACCGTGCGGGCCGCGGCACGCTCAGGAGAGAATGTCCTTGCTGATGAGCCGGGCGCAGGCCAGCGCGCCGAAGACAACGATGTAGCCGGCCTGCAGCAGAGCGTTGTCGGCGAACGAGCCCCAGGCGATGGGCGCCCGAAGCAGATCGGCGAAACCGAACCAGTGGTTCGTGAAGAGCCACGGATGCAGCCACTCGAGCTGCGGCAGCGCACCGACGATCTGCGCCGTCACGGCGAGGATCGCCGTCGCCGCCATCGCACCGACCGGCACGGTCGTGAGCGTCGAGAAGAACACACCGATCGCGGAGAGGCCGAGCATCGACACGGCGACGTAGGCGGCGATGCCGAGCAGCCTGAGCAGGCCCTCCCCGACCCCGACCGTCACCCCGGAGAGCAATGTGACCGGACCGATCGGGAACAGCGCCCAGCCGACGAGCGTGCCGACCACGACGACCGTGATGGCTGCCGCGAGGCAGAACACGGCGGCGCTGAGGTACTTCACCAGCAGCAGCCGCACCCGGCCGGCCGGTGCGATGAGCAGGTAGCGGAGCGTTCCGTGGCTGGCCTCGCCCGCGATCGTGTCGCCCGCAACGACGGCGATCGTGAGCGGCAGGAACAGGGGGGTCGCGACGGTGATGGCCGTGACGCCGACGAAGAGCCCGTTGTTCGTGATCTGGTCGAGGAACGCGGGACCGCGGCCGCTGCCCCCGTCGCCGGCGAGGCGGATCGCGACGCCGATCAGGATCGGGATCAGCGCGAGCGCCGCCCCGAGTGCCGCGGTGCGGCGTCGACGGAAGAGGGTGGCGAGCTCAGAGCCGAACAGCGCAGCGGATGCCGCGACGCCACCCGTGCCGGCGCGGCTCGAATCGGCGGCCGCCGCTGTGGGCGTCGGCGCGCTCCGGGTGGCGCCATGAGGACGGGCTGCGCTGGGCTGGGCCTCACTGGGCGCTGTGTTGGGCTGGGCCGCGCTGGGCTGGGCCTCACTGGGCGCCGCGTTGGGCTGGGCCTCACTGGGCTGGGTTTCACTGGACAACGTCGAACCCCTCCCCCGTGAGGTCCACGAAGCGCTGCTCCAGGCTCGCGTGGGCCGCCTCGAAGCCGCGAACGCGCACACCGGCGGCGACGAGCGCGGCGACGACGGTCTCGGGTGGGCGCCCGTCGAGGCGGGCGATCACGAGCACGCTGCCGTCGCGTGCACCGCCGACCGCACTGCCGGATGTGGTGCCGGACGCGGGCGCCGCGGCATCCTGTTCCAACTCAAGCCCGAGGCCCGCGAGCACCGCCCGCGCCGCCACCGGATCCGGGGTCTGCACCCGCACGCTGGTGTCGCCGGCGCTGCGGAACTCGTCGAGGGTGCCCTGTGCCACCAGCCGCCCGGCCCGCATCACGGCGAGGTGCGAGCAGATCTGCTCCACCTCGGCGAGCAGGTGGCTCGAGACGAAGACGGTCGTGCCGTCGTCGGCGAGCGAGCGGATGAGGCCACGCACCTCGCGGGTGCCCTGCGGGTCGAGCCCGTTCGTCGGTTCGTCGAGCACGAGGAGTTCCCGCGGCATGAGCAGGGCATTCGCGAGCCCGAGCCGCTGCTTCATGCCGAGCGAGTATGCATGCACCTTCTTGCCTGCCGCATGCGAGAGCCCAACCCGGTCGAGGGCCGCGGCAACCCTGGCGGATCTGCTCCGCCCCGGCGCGCCGCGATCGGCCGCATCGAAGCGGCGCAGATTCGCCTCACCGGAGAGGAACGGCGAGAACGCCGGCCCCTCCACGAGCGCTCCAACCCGCGGCAGCACCCGGCCGACCCCGCCGGGCATCTCGGTGCCGAGCACCCGCGCCGAGCCGGAGCTGGCCGCGACGAGCCCGAGGAGCATGCGGATGGTTGTGGTCTTGCCGGAGCCGTTCGGGCCCAGGAAGCCGAACACGGCCCCGCGCGGCACGGCGAGGTCGATGCCGTCGACGGCGAGCTGCGAACGGAAACGCTTGGACAGGCCCTGCGTCTCGATCGCGAAGTCGGCCACTCGCCGCGCCCGTCAGCGCCCGCTCGCGGTAGCATCCGCGGTCGCGAGCAGCCGTTCCGGGGTCACGGAACCGAGGAACATGCGCCCGTCGTCGGTGATCAGCACCGTCACGAGCGAGGTCGCCACGACCCGCCCGCCGTCCACGCGCTGGGCGATCGTGTCGAGCATCGCGAGACCGTCCGTGCCCATGCCGGCGGCATCCGTGCCGGCCGGCAGCTCGATGACCGTGCTCCAGCCGTCGCCGTGCACGATCGGCCGGGGCTGGCCGCTGTCGGCGCCGTCTGCACCCGCCTCGTGCTCGGCCTTCAGCTGCTGCAGCTCGGCGGCGGTCGGCACGGGGATGGCGTGCTCGGTCACCGCGGTCCCCTCCGGAGGGGTGAATGCGAACACCGAGGCGTCCGGTGCCGTGAATGAGACGTCGGTGAAGGCGACGCTGAACGCGGGTGACTCCTCACCGCTGGCGGTGACGGAGGCCGCGAGCGCCGCACCGGTCTCGGCGTCGATCGCGACGCGCACCTCGCCGACGAGTGTCTCGGTGTCTCGCGGTGTGAGCACGAGCTCGTATGCCCCACGACCGGCGACGCGGGCATCGGTGCCCACGGTGACCTCGGTCGTCTCGTCCATCGCCGCGAGCGCCTGCTCGAGCGTGTACTCGGGGGTCGGCAGTGGTGCGGCCTGCGGATCGGCGGCGTGCGCAGCCTGAAGCTCGGTCTTCAGCGCGGCGAGTGCCGCGGTGTCGACGGTGACGTGGGTGGCGGCCTTCTCGGCCGAGTCGTAGATCCAGACGCCGTCGGGCGAGACGTAGACGTTGCGCTCCGCGAGCCGATCGAGAACCTGCATCCGCGCATTCGGTCCGTCGAGGTAGACCTTGGCCGTGTGTGTGCCCGTCGCGAGCGAGAGCAGGTCGTCCAGATCGCTGGCGGATGCCGGGGCGCCGGCAGGGGAATCGTCGTCGCCCATGCCTCCGGCCGGGCCGCCCATCGCGCCGCCGAGCGCCGCCAGGTCGGGCAGGCCGAGCTCCGAACGCTGCTCGATCGTTCCGGAGAGGGCGTCCACATCGCTCGACGCGGCGAGTTCGATGAGCTCGGCGGGCGTCAGATCGGGGAGGTCGACCGCGGCGTTGGCCGCCATCGGCACGAGCACGACGCCGACGCCGATCGCGATCGGTACGGCGATGGCCGGAATGACGGCTGCGGGAATCCAGCGGCGTTGTGCGCCGGACGCCCTGCTGCTCTGGGCGCGCATGTGTTCAGGCTACGCCCGTCCCCACTGAGCGCAAGCGATCAGTGGGGAACACTCAGGATCGGCCGGGCCGTGTCGTCAGAGTGCGCGCAGCCGGGGCGCCAGGTCGCGCTCGAAGAGCTGCATGAAGCGCTCCTGATCGTGACCGGGGGCGTGGAAGACGAGGTGGTTGAAGCCGGCATCCGTGTACTTCTTGATCTCGGCAACCGTCTTGTCTGGGTCGGTTCCGATGATCCAGCGCTTGGCGATCTGCTCGATCGGCAAAGCGTCTGCGGCTTTCTCCATCTCGATGGGGTCTGTGATGGAGTGCTTCTGCTCGGGCGTGAGCGACAGCGGAGACCAGAATCGCGTGTTGTCGAGC
>JBEVGZ010000230.1:0-2873 GCA_040511515.1 Microterricola sp. | reverse complement strand
GGCGCGGCAGAGCAACGTGCGTGGGCACGTGGGACAGCGCGACAGTGCGGCAGCGCGACAGTGCGACGGTGCGACAGGGCCGCAGCGGCCGAGGCACGCGCAATCGGAGCACCGGCACGCGCCGACGCAACGCGGCATACGCGGCGTACGCGGCGTACGCGGCGTCGGGAGGGCACGGTCGGCGCGGCGTTCACCCGCCGCCGTTCAGACGGCGGAGCGGTCGCACACGTCGGCGGCGTCACACAGGCAGTTGATGCACCGCCGAGGGTGTCGCGCGCGGTGTCTAGCTGAACGCGATCGCGGGTGGCCCTCTGCGCGGGGCCGAGCTGGGGAAGACGCCGAGTGGCATCTGAGTCGTGACGTCGAAGGCGCGCAGCGTGAGGCTGAGCCGCGGCGGCGTCGCCGGCCCGCCGACGAGCGCCGGAACGATGCGCCGGAGAAGGAAGCAGGTGAACGCGGCCAGCCGTGCGAGAACGGCCTCGCCCGAGTACAACGCGGCGACGGTCAGGATGCCGGCAACGAGGTGGGCGGCCCACATCTGGGTGTCTGAGTGCCCCAGCTGCGCGGCGGGGAGCGCTGCTGCGTCGAGCACGATCGGCATCCCGTGGCCGGCATGTCCAGACATCGAGCCGGCCGCCGGGGCGGACGTCGCTCCCATGCTGAACAGGGTGTGGAACAAGAACTGGCTGACGGCGACCGACGCGGTGAGCCGGGGCACCGAGAGGCGGCGGCCGGCGAGTGCGACGCAGAACGGCAGCGCGAGGATGAGCGGAACAAGTACGCCGAGCAGCCCCGGCATGGCGCCGCCACCGATGACGTGTGAGAACAGCGCGACGAATGTCGAGAACGAGGCGGCGGCGAGACCCTTCAGGGTCCGCGCTGCGCGATTCGACATCATGACCTCATTCTTGCAGAGCGCGGCATCCGCCCGATCCGATGACGCCTGCGCCCCGTGCCGGGGCCGCACTAGCCTTGCAGCTATGCAGCTGCAATCGGACCACCTGCGCACCCTCGCCGCCGTGCTCGACGAGGGCAGTCTGGAATCCGCCGCCCGCGCGCTCCACGTCACGCCGTCGGCGATCAGCCAGCGCATCAAGGCCCTCGAGCAGCAGCTCGGCCGGGTGCTGCTGGTGCGCTCGAAGCCGATCAGGGCCACGGAGTCCGGTGAGCTCGTCATGCGGCTGGCCCGCCAGCTTGAGCAACTCGAACACGAGACGCTGGCGACGCTCGGCGTGGGGAGCAGCGCACTCACACCCGTGTCCGTGCCGCTCGCCGTCAACGCCGACTCCCTCGGCACCTGGATCCTGCCGGCGCTGGCCGAGCTCGGTCACGCCGAGAACGTGCGCTTCGAGTTACACCGCGAGGGCGAGGACGACACGGTCGCGCTGCTCGAGGCCGGAACGGTCGTCGCCGCGGTCACCTCGGTGGCGCGCGCCATCCCCGGCTGCATCGTCCGGCCGCTCGGTGCGATGGAGTACCGCCCGATGGCGTCGCCGGAGTTCGTGGCGCGCTGGTTCCCGAGTGGGATGACGCTCTCCGAGCTGTCCGTCGCCCCCATGGTCAACTTCGACCGCGCCGATCACATGCAGCACAGCTATCTGCGCGAGCGGGCGCTGCGGGACCCGGGTGCCGTCTCCGGCGATGCGCCGCTCCGTCCGCCGAGCCACTACGTGCCGTCGACAGCCGACTTCGCCCGCGCCATCGAGCTCGGCCTGGGTTGGGGGATGCTGCCGCCGGTGCAGGTGGGGGAGCGCGTGGCATCCGGGGCGCTCGTCGAGCTCGACCCGGCCGGCGGCCTGGGGATCCCGCTCTACTGGCAGCAGTGGCGGCTGGCCTCCGGGCTGCTCACCCGGGTCGCGGACTCGATCGAGGCGGCCGCCCGCGCCACTCTGACCCAAGCGCCCTCAGCGCGCTGAGAGGCCCGCGCGCTACAAGGAGAAAGCGAGGTTACAAGGACGAGATCTCGAAGACCGTCCTTGCAACCTCGCTCATTCCTTATGCGGAGGCTACGACGCGAAGAGGCGCTGCAGGCGCTGCACGCCCTCGAGCAGCGGTGCATCGCCGAGCGCGTAGCTGAGGCGCACGAAACCGCTCGGGCCGAAGGCCTCGCCGGGCACGACGGCGACCTCGGCCTGGTCCAGGATCAGATCGGCGAGCTCAAGCGAGGTGGTCGGCGTGACACCGCCCCAGGTGCGACCGAGCAGGCCGGTCACATCGGGGTAGACGTAGAAGGCGCCCTCGGGCGTCGGCACGTGCATGCCGTCGATCTTCGACAGCTCGGCGACGATCAGCTTGCGCCGGCGGTCGAAGGCCTCGCGCATGGTGGCGACGGCATCCTGTGGTCCGGTCAGCGCCTCGATGGCGGCGCGCTGCGAGATGTTCGACACGTTCGAGCTGAGGTGCGACTGCAGGTTGCCTGCACCCTTGATGGCGTCGGCCGGGCCGACCATCCATCCAACGCGCCAGCCCGTCATGGCGTAGGTCTTGGCGACGCCGTTGACGAGGATGGTGCGGTCGGCGAGCTCGGGGACGGCCTCGACGATCGACACGGCCTTGACGCCGTCGTAGGTGAGGTTCTGGTAGATCTCGTCGCTGATCACCCAGAGGTCGTTCTCCAGCGCCCACTGGCCGATCTCGCGGGTCTGCTCCGGCGAGTAGACCGAGCCGGTCGGGTTGGACGGCGAGACGAAGAGCAGCACCTTGGTGCGCGGGGTGCGCGCGGCCTCGAGCTGCTCGACGGTCACGAGGTAGTTCTGCTCGCTGCCGGCGAAGACGTCGACCTGACGCCCGCCGGCCAGCTTGATGGCCTCGGGGTACGTGGTCCAGTACGGCGTGGGGACGAGCACCTCGTCGCCGTCGTCGAGGAGGGTCTG
>JBEVGZ010000229.1:0-3667 GCA_040511515.1 Microterricola sp. | reverse complement strand
AGGAGATGAACGTCGAGATCAGCGGCAGCGGAGACGAGACGATCGTGCTCCTGCCCGGCTTCGGCACCGCCGCGCCGGCCCTCGACTTCTCGCCGCTGATCGTCGAGCTCGCCGCGGACTACCGCGTCGTCGCGGTCGAGCCGTTCGGCTACGGCCTGAGCGACGACACTGACGTGCCGCGCACCACCGAGAACATGGTGGCCGAGGTGCACGAGGCGCTGCAGGCCCTCGACATCGACCGTTATGTGTTGATGGGGCACTCGATCGCCGGCATCTACGGGCTCGACTACGCCGAGCGGTACCGCGACGAGGTGACCGCCTTCGTCGGCATCGACAGCAGCGTGCCCGGCCAGCCGGGCATGGACGATGAGCTGCCGGTCGGCGCGATGCAGACCGCGAAGGCGCTCGGCCTCATGCGCGTGCTCAGCTCGATCAGCGACCCGTACGCCGGCCTGCCGTTCGACGAGGACACGGCGGAGCAGATGACGCTCCTCTCCTTCCAGAACTCCCTCTCCTCCACCTACGTGAACGAGATGGAGCACATCGCGGAGAACTTCGCCGCGGCCTCCGGGCGGGTGTTCCCGCACGACCTCCCCGTGCTGCTCTTCGCCCAGGCGGACAGCCCGGACATCGCCACGTGGGCCGAGCTGCACGAGGAGCAGGCCGCCAGTGTCGAGCACGGCGAGGTGGTCTTCCTCGATGGCGGCCACTACCTCCACCACACGCTCTCCCCCGAGATCGCCACCGACACCGTGCGATTCCTCTCCTCACTGGGCAGCGCGCCGGACGCCTAGCGTTCTAGACTCGGCTGCACATCGAGGAGGGCAATGCGATGGCCGATTACGGCAGGGCAGTTGAGTTCGGCATCTTCCCGACACCGGATGCCGCCGCGCTCCCCGAACTCTTCGCGATGGTCGCCGCCGCCGAGCGCGGCGGCCTGGATCTCGTCGGCGTGCAGGATCACCCGTACCAGCGCCGCTTCGTCGACTCCTTCGTGCTCATGGGCTCCATCCTGGAACGCACGACGCGCATCCGGGTCTTCCCTGACGTGGCCAATGTGCCGCTGCGCACACCCGCGATGATCGCCAAGGCCGGCGCGAGCCTCGACCTGCTCTCCGGCGGTCGCTTCGAACTCGGCCTCGGGGCCGGCGCCTTCTGGCCGGCCATCGCCGCCCTCGGCACCCCGGCCCGCGAGCCGGCCGAGGCCGCCAGAGCGCTGCGGGAGGCCGTCGACATCGTGCGGCTGCTCTGGTCGACCGAACCCTCCGTCAGCTACCCCGGTGAGCACTATCGGCTCGCCGGGACAAAACCCGGCCCGCACCCGGCGCACGACATCGGCATCTGGCTCGGTGTTGGTGGCCCGCGCCTGCTTGAGTTCACCGGCCGCTCCGCGGACGGCTGGGTGCCATCGGCCGCGTACTTCCCGCCGGCTGCCCTGCCGGAGATGCACGCCAGAATCGACGCCGGAGCGGTGGCGGCTGGGCGAGACCCGGCCGCGATCAAACGCCTCTACAACGTCGGCGGCAGCATCACCGATGGCGCGTCCCACGGCGACTTCCGGTGGCCGGCATCCGGTTGGGTGGAGGAGCTCACCGCCCTCGTCCTCGACGTCGGGATGGACACCGTCATCTTCGCCCCGAGCGGGGACACCGTGAGGCAGGTCGAGCGGTTCGCCGCCGAGATCGTGCCGGCCGTGCGCGAGTCTGTGGCCAGGGAGCGGGCGAAATCATGACCGCCATCACCGCCGTGCTCGGCGACATCACGCAGCAGCGGGTCGACGCGATCGTCAACGCCGCGAACACCGCCATGCGCGGAGGCGGCGGGGTCGACGGGGCGATCCATCGCGCGGGCGGGCCGTCGATCCTGCAGGAGTGCATCCAACGTTTCCCCGACGGGCTGGCGACCGGCGATGCCGGCTGGACGACGGCGGGCAATCTGCCGGCCCGCTGGGTGATCCACACGGTCGGGCCGAACTTCGCGGCCGGGCAGCGGGATCGCTCGCTGCTGCGGAGCTGCTACCGGCGCGCGCTACAGGTAGCCGACGAACTCGGCGCCGCGAGCGTCGCCTTCCCGCTTATCAGCGCCGGCGTTTACGGCTGGCCGCGCGACGACGCCATCGCCGTGGCCGTTGAGACGATTGCCGCGGCCGACACCCGGGTCGCCGAGGTGCGGATCGTCGCCTTCAGTCGCGACAGCCACGAGGCCGTGCTGCGCCGGCTGGAGGGCGAGACCGGGCAGGAGTCGGCCATCGTCTAGTCCGCGGAGGGGCGCTGCCGCTGCTGCTTGGTCGCTGACCGCTGCTGCTTCGCGTCCAGCCGGCGGCGATCGGAGCCACGGGTGCGTTTGGTGGCCCGCCGGGCCGCGGCATCGGGGGCGAGAGCCTCCGAGACGAGCAGTGCGAGCTTGCGCCGGGCGATCTCGCGGTTACGCAGCTGCGAACGCTGCTCGGATGCCGTGACGGTGAGCACGCCGGCGACCAGGCGTCGCCCGAGGCGGTCCAGCAGGCGCTGGCGTTGCGGCTCGGTCAGCGCCGAGGAGCCGGAGAGATCCCACGAGAGTTCGACACGGCTGTCGGAGGTGTTCACGTGCTGGCCGCCGGGCCCGGACGAGCGCGAGAACCGCCACGCGAGCTCGGATGCCGGGATGCTCAGCGCGGGCGACACCTCCAGATCCATGGGTCAAGCGTCGCACGAGTGGGCGCCTCCGGCATCCATGGCGTAAAATGCTCTGATGTGCCGTTCGCAAGACGGCGGCATTTGAGGTGTATCTACCATTCGCTCTCCGGCGAAAACGGCGGCACGAACCGTCGCGCGGCTCGGCCGCCCGGGAGGAGAGCCACCATGGCAGAACAGAAAACCCAGCTCGAGACCGACGCACGGGCGAGCACGGAGCCGACGCGGCTGATCCACGCCGCCGGCCTCTCATACTTCCCGATTGCATTCATCGCGCGCCTGCCGTTCGCGATGATGGTGGTCGGCGTGTTGACGCTCGTGGTCGCTGCGCGCGGCTCGATCTCGCTCGGCGGCATCACCTCCGCCGCGGTCGGCCTCGGCACGGCTGTCGTCGGGCCGCTGCTCGGCCTCGCCGTCGATCGCTTCGGGCAGCGCAGCGTCGTGCTCGTCGCCGCCATCGGCAACAGTCTCGCGCTCCTGGCGTTCGCCTGGGCGGCCTTCGCCCCCGTCTCCGATCTCGTTCTCCTGGGCGTCGCCTTCCTCGTCGGTGCCACCGCGCCCCAGGTCTCTCCGCTCTCGCGCAGCCGCCTGGTCGGCATCATCGCGACTCGCTTGCCCCGCGGCATCCGGGCGAAGACCATCAACGGCACGATGGCCTACGAATCGGCCGCCGACGAGGTTGTCTTCGTCTTCGGGCCCGTGATCGTCGGTCTGCTCGCGACGACGATGAACCCGGCGGCCCCGATCATCGGCGCCGCGGTGCTGACCATGATCTTCGTGACGGCCTTCGCCTTCCACAAGAGCGCGCGCGTCGCGCCCGGGCAGGCGAGCGATACGGTCGCACCGGCGCCACTACGCGCACTGCTGCGCCCGCGGATGCTCGTCGTGCTGCTCGGCGTGCTCGGTATGGGGCTCTTCTTCGGCTCCATGCTCACCTCCCTCACCGCCTTCATGGGCGAGGTCGCGCGCGCCGAGGAGGCCGGGCTGCTCTACGG
>JBEVGZ010000228.1:0-3305 GCA_040511515.1 Microterricola sp. | reverse complement strand
CTTCGGCGGCAAGGTCGACACCGTGCTCAGCCGGGTGATGGACCTCGTGATGAGCATCCCGTTCCTGCTCGCCGCGATCGCCCTCGTCTCCGTCGTCGGACCGAGCCTCGCGCTCAGCACCGGCGTCATCGTGTTCTTCACCTGGACGCCGCTGGCCCGCGTGATCCGCGGGCAGACGCTGGCGCTGCGGCAGCGCGAGTTCGTCGAGGCTGCACGGTCGCTGGGTGCCGGCCAGTTCTCGATCATCGTGCGCGACATCCTGCCGAACCTGATGGTTCCGATCCTGATCTACACGACGCTCATGGTTCCCGGCGCCATCGTGTTCGAGGCGACGCTGTCGTTCCTCGGCATGGGCGTCGTCCCGCCGACGGCCAGCTGGGGAGGGATGCTCGCCGAGGCGGCGAACAACTCGATCTACCTCGTCGCTCCGTGGCTCGTGCTGATCCCGGGAACGGCGCTGCTCATCGCAACGCTGGCGTTCAACACCCTGGGTGACGGTCTGCGCGACGCCCTCGATCCCCGCGCGAGCAGGAAGGCCTGACCCATGCTCTGGAGATATCTGCTGAAACGGGTCGGCTTCGCCCTGCTCGTGCTGTTCGTGCTCAGCCTCTTCGTCTTCGCCCTGTTCTACATCGCGCCTGGCGACCCGGCACGCGCCATCGCCGGCGACAAGGCGACAGCCGAGGTGCTCGCCCAGATCCGGGAGAACCTCGGACTGAACGAACCGATCTACGTGCAGTACGGCGTGTTCATGTCGAATCTGCTGCAGGGAGACCTCGGCTACTCGTACCGCAGTCAGCTGCCGGTGACCGAGATCATCGCCGACCGCATCCCGGTGACGGTGTCACTCGTGTTCGGCGCCGTCATCCTCTGGCTCGCGATCGGCCTGCCGATCGGCATCACCTCCGCCCGCCACCCCGGCAGCTTCCGCGACAGGGCCGGTCAGGCCTTCGCCGTCGTCGGAATCAGCTTCCCCACCTTCGTGCTCGGCATGATGGCGTTGTACCTGCTCTACTTCATACCGACCCGCGCCGGCATCATCCTGTTCCCGCCGAGCGGCTACGTGCCGCTGACGGAGAGCGCCGGGCAGTGGGCGTGGCACCTGCTGCTGCCGTGGCTCACCCTCGCACTGGTGTCGGCGGCGATCTACGCCAGGCTCTCCAGGGCGCAGATGCTCGAGGTGCTCGGTGAGGACTACATCCGCACGGCCAGGGCCAAGGGGCTCACGGAGCGCCGCGTCGTCTACCGCCACGCACTGCGCAGCGCGATGCCGCCGCTGGTCACGCAGCTGGGCACGGACATCGGACTCATGCTCGGCGGCGTGATCGTGATCGAGACCGTCTTCGGGCTCCCCGGCCTCGGGCGGCTCGCGGTCACCTCCGTTGCGAACCAGGACCGCCCGGTGATCATCGGCGTCGTACTCGTCGGCGGCCTGTTCATCGTCGTCATCAACATCATCGTCGACACCCTCTACGCGCTCATGGACTCCCGAATCCGCACGGCATCGTGAGCAGGACGACAAACCAGGCAAGGACACCGCGATGACCATCGAATACACGATTCCCGGCATGCACGTGCGGGAGCACCGCATCGATGTTCCGCTCGACTGGGCGAGGCCGGATGCCGGGCAGATCCAGCTGTTCGCCCGCGAGGTGGTCGATCCGGCGCGCCGCGCGGAGGAGCTGCCGCTGCTCGTCTACCTGCAGGGCGGCCCTGGTGGGAAGTCACCGCGGCCCATCTCGAGGGACGGCTGGCTCGGCGCAGCGCTGAAGCGATTCCGCGTGATCCTGTTCGACCAGCGCGGAACGGGCAGAAGCTCCCGCGTGACCGCCGCAACGGTGCGCTCGCTCGATGAGCGGGACGCGGCCGCCCACCTCATGCACTTCCGCGCCGACTCGATCGTGCGCGACCTCGAGCACATGCGGCGCACCGTGTTCGGCGGCGTGCGGTGGAGCACACTCGGCCAGAGCTACGGCGGCTTCATCACGCTCAGCTACCTGTCGACGGCGCCGGATGGCCTGGCCGCCTGCTACGTCGCCGGCGGCCTGGCCGGCCTGGATGCCACCCCGGAGGAGACGTACCGGCGAACCTATCCGCGGGTGGCCGCCAAGACCCGGCGCTTCTACGAGCGTTACGAACACGACCGCGCCAGGATCGCCGCCGTCGCCGATCACCTCGCGGCGACAGACACGCGCCTGCCGGACGGTGACCGGCTCACCGTGCGCCGGCTGCAGACCCTCGGCATCGACCTCGGCATGGCGCCGGGCGCCGAACGCCTGCACTGGTTGTTCGAGGAGGCATTCGAGGGCGACAGCCCAGACGGCACCGGCCTGAGCGACACCTTCCTCGCCCAGGTCATGACGCGAACGAGTTACGACGACAACCCGCTCTTCGCCGTCATGCAGGAGAGCATCTACGGCCAGGATGCCGCTGCAACGGCCTGGGCCGCTGAGCGCGAGCGCTCGCGGCATCCGCAGTTCGACCCGGCCGAACGCCCACTCTGCTTCACCGGCGAGATGATGTACCCGTGGATGTTCGACGAGATCCGCTCGCTGCGGCCGTTCAGGGCGGCCGTCGACGGGCTGGCTGCGTGGCAGGAGAACACCCCGCTCTATGACGCGGAGAGACTCGCCGCGAACGAGGTCCCGCTGGTCGCCGCCGTCTACGACGACGACATGTACATCGATTCCGGGCTCTCCAGGGAGACACTCGGCCGGCTGGGCAACGCCACGGCCTGGATCACCAACGAGTTCGAGCACGACGGGCTGCACGGCCCCGTCGTCGCCGAGCGCCTTTTCACACTTGTGGACGACCGCGGAGGAGCACGATGACAACGATCACGACCAGCGAACGGGGCCGCCTGCCGCTCCTGACGACGAACGCGGGATTCCAGCGCCGCATGGCAGAGGGCTGGGGCGTTCCCGATCGGGCACCGCGCCTCGCCGACGGGCTCTCCGCCTCGACGGCCGGGCACAGGGGCAGGCTGAGCGCCGAGTGGCCTGGCACGACGCTCGTCGTCTCCGCCGGCGGCGCGATGCTGCGCAACGACGACGAGTTCTTCCCGTTCCGGGCCGACAGCGACTTCCTCTGGCTGACCGGCTGCCCGTCGCCCGACGCGGTGCTGGCGATGTTCCCGAGCGGCGACGGGCACGACAGCGTGCTCTACCTCAGTGAGCCGATCGTCGCCGGCGACCCCGACTACGTCTCGGGGCGGGAGCGCAGCGAACTCTGGATGGGCGGTGCCCCGACGTTGCGCGAATGGTCGGAGGCGCTGGCCATCGAGGTGCGCGGCCTCGGCAACCTCG
>JBEVGZ010000227.1:0-10081 GCA_040511515.1 Microterricola sp. | reverse complement strand
TGCCGCCGAGCGCGGCGAGCATGTCGCGTGGCGAGAGCTTCTCGTCGTCGGCGAGCTTGCCGAGCCCTGCCTTGCGCGCGGCGTCGGCGAGCTGGTTGCCGAAGGTCGCAGCGACCTCGGGAGCCTGCTCTGTGCCGCTCTGCTCCTTCGGCGCTCCGTCGTCAGGCCCGTTGCGGTCGTTCTCAGACACTGGTCAGTGCATCGCCGGCTGGGGCAGCCGGCATCCGAAGCGGAATGAGGTCGCGCGGGGGCATCGGGGTCGTGCCGCGCACAACGACGATGCTGCGGAACAGCTCCTCGACCGCTGCGGCCGCGTCGGGGTTGACCGCGGCCTCACCCGCGATGACGCCGCGGAGGAACCAGCGCGGTCCGTCGACACCGACGAAGCGGGCCAGGCGGGTGCCGCCAGCGGTGCCGGAACCGGCCGCGACGGGGATCTGTGCGAGGAGCTCAGGACCGAACGCACCGTCGCGCAGGGTCGTCGTTCCACCCTGGCGGGCGATCTGCTCGGAGATCTGCTCGCGGATCTCGTGCCACAGGCCGCTCGAGCGGGGCGCAGCGAACGGCTGCACCTGCAGGGTCGAGTTGGCGTAGTCGAGGCCGATGGCGACGACGCGCTTGCTCTCCTCCTCGATCTCGAGGCGGAGGTGCAGGCCCTCGCGGGGCAGGATCTTCACGCCGCCGAGGTCGACGTACGGGCGAACCGGGTTCGCCTCGCTGTCGTCCAGCGGGCCGTTCTCTGCACGGTCCTCCGGTGCGGACTTGGGGTGTTCGACCGGCAGATCGCCGGCGCTCTCGATGTCGCTCATGCGATACCTCCTGAAGTTGTGGTGCCCGCGATCGGGCTGGTGCCGGTCGAGCCGAAACCGCCATCGCCGCGGGCGCTGCCTGGCAGCGTCTCGACCGGGATGAAGTTCGCGCGGGTGACGGGCATGATGATGAGCTGCGCGATGCGATCGCCTGCGGCGATCTCGAACGGCGCGCTCGTGTCGGTGTTCAACAGCGCGACCTTGATCTCGCCGCGGTAGCCGGCGTCGACCGTGCCTGGGCTGTTCACGATGGTGATGCCGTGCTTGGCCGCGAGGCCGCTCCGCGGAACGACGAAGGCGGCGAAGCCGTGAGGCAACGCAATCGAGACGCCGGTGCCGACGAGGGCACGCTCCCCCGGTGCCAGAGTCAAGGACTCCGCCGAGTGCAGGTCGGCTCCCGCATCGCCCGGATGGGCGTAGTGGGGAACCACGGATGCCGTGATCAATACTTCAACGCTTTCAGCCACGTGTCGAGGGTAGTGCAGAACTCTGATCGAATAGACCCATGCCCGTTAACAAAGACTCGTCAGCGCCCGCATTCAGCGAAAGGCTCTGGCCGAACCCGTGGATGTTCATCTCCACGGCCCTCGTCATCCCCGCCAGCATCCTCGTGCTCGCCCCGATCAGCATGCCGGCCGGTATCGTCACGGCCATCGTGCTCTACGCCGGATGCGTCGCGCTGTTGCTGCTGGCGTCGCCGCGCATCACGGTCGCGGACGGGATGCTCACGGCCGGGCGGGCCGGCATCCGCCTCGACCAGCTCGGGGAGGCGTCAGCCTGTGAAGGCGCTGAGGCTTTCGCTGAACGCGGCCCCCGGCTGGATGCTCGGGCCTGGATGCTCATTCGCGGCTGGGTGAAGTCGGTCGTGCGCGTGCCGCTGCTCGACCAGGCAGACCCGACGCCGTACTGGCTGATCTCGAGCCGCCACCCAACAGAATTGGCCGCCGCGATCAATCGATCGCGACGGCCAGAAACTGATTCGCCTGCTGCCTAGGCTGCGCACTCCAGGCAGATCGGTCCGAGCTTCGACTCGTGGTCGACCTGCGAGCGGTGCTTCACGAGGAAGCAGCTCACACAGGTGAATTCGTCTGCCTGCGGGGGCAGCACGACCACGTCGAGGTCCAAGTCTGAGAGATCGGCACCAGGCAGGTCGAAGCCACCGGGGTTGTCGGCGTCTTCGACATCCACGACGCCCGACATCTTGTCGGGTACTCGCTCCTTCAGCGCCTCGATCGAGTCAGAATCATCGTCGGTCTTCCGAGGTGCGTCGTAATCCGTTGCCATACCCATCCACTTCCATATACTGCCGCCACAACTTAAATCGGCGGGCATAGTTTGCAACAAAGCGCGGGGAATAGCAAACCCTGCTTCGCGCCTATTTTTGCGCCCGTGCAAGAGAACTTCCGGCGCGCCCGGCGTATTCCCTCGAATTGGGCCTTGTGCGTGGCATTCTTGGCATCGTCAGCCAGCGCGAAAGGGCTCAACGCAATGCAGGAACTGAAGGTAATCGGCGTCGAGAACGGGGCGCTTCTCGTCGCCTCTGATGAAGGCGAACGCTTTCGCATCGTCATCGACGAAGTCTTGCAATCGCGACTGCGCCAGGCGCAGCCCGAGGTGACGAACAGTCCCAAACTCTCCCCGCGCGAGGTCCAGGCCTACATCCGTTCCGGCATGTCTGCCGACGATGTCGCGGCCGTGACCGGTGCGTCACTCGAGTACATCCAGCGCTTCGAGGGCCCCGTCGTCGCCGAGCGCGAGCACATGGTCTCCTCCGCCCTCGGCGTGCCCGTGCACACGGCGATCGACCCAGAGCCGGCCGACGACGCCATGAACTTCGGAACCGTCATCCGCGACCGCCTCGCATCGCTCGGCGCTCACGGCGAACGCTGGGCCAGCTGGAAGGAGCCGGCAGGCGGCTGGGTCATCAAGCTCGCGTTCACCGCCGACGGCATCGACCACGACGCCCGCTGGGCCTTCGAGCCGAAGAAGCTCACCCTCTCGCCGCTGAACTCCGAGGCCGTCACGCTCTCACAGCAGGGCGAGATCAGTGGATCGCTGATCCCCCGGCTGCGTGCCGTCGGTCACGACACCACCATCGACGAGTCGCGCTTCGACAGCGGCGCCTTCACCTTCCGTGACCCGATCATCGGCGACGACCTCGGCGATGTCGTGCCCCAGCTGGAACCGGTCCCCTACGGCCGCGCGGCCGCATCGAGCCCCGCCGTCACGAAGGCCGCGATCAAGCGGGCCGACGAACCGGCTCCGTCGCTCAGCGAGACGGCCGATCTGCTCGAGGCGCTGCGTCGTCGACGCGGTGAGCGCGAAGCGGCTGCCGTCAGTGAGTCGGCCGCGACCCCCGAGCCGGAGCAGCTGACCGTGCCGACCGACACCGAGCTGGACCTGCCGCTTGCCGGCACAGCGGACGAGGCCGACGAGCAGCAGAGCGATCCCGAGCCGAGCAACCCGACCCTGCGGCTCTGGGGCGCGGCGAGCAGGCCCACCAGTGCGTCTACGACTCCGCAGGCTGCGCCCGCACCTGCGCCAGCACCTGCGCCCGCTCCGACCCCGCTCCCCGCTCCTGCGGCGGCTCAGGCCCGCGGCAAGAAGGGCCGGGCGTCGATGCCGAGCTGGGATGAAATCGTCTTCGGTGCCCGCACCGACGACGACCTCGCCTAGACCGACTCCCGCTCCGGCTCAGACTCGGGCTCCTGCTCAGAGTCCCGCTTGGACTCCTGCGCCCGCGCGCGAGCCGGAGGGCCGAGCCACAGCGCGAACACGCCGCCGACGAGCAGGCCCCAGAACGCCGAGCCGATCCCGGCGATCGTGACACCGGAGGCCGTGACCAGGAACGTCGCGATCGCCGTGATGCGGTGCTCCGCGGCATCCAGCGCCGACGTCACCGACGTCACGAGCGCGCCGAGGAGCGCCAGCCCCGCCACCGCGGTGATCAGGATGGGTGGCGCAGCGGAGACGAGCGCGGCGGCGAAGCCGGCCCCGGCGCCGAGCAGCACATAGGCGAAGCCGGACGTCACCGTGGCGATCCAGCGCTTGGAACGATCGGGGTGGGCTTCCGGGCTCGCCATCAGGGCCGCCGTGATCGCGGCCAGGTTGATCACGTGCCCGCCGAAGAACGCGCCGGCGGCGGAGGCGACACCGCTCGTCAGGAGCACCGGCCGGGGCGCGACGGAGTAGCCGAACGTCGACATCACGGCGAAACCGGGCACGTTCTGGCCGGCCATCGTCACGATGAAGAGCGGGAGTCCCAGGCTCACGATGACGGCCGGGACGAACTCCGGCGCGATGAACTCCAGCCGGGGCATGGATGACTGCGCGGTGAAGGCACCGGGCCCGGCCATGACGGCGATGCCGACCGTGGCGACGAGCATCGCGGCCGGGACCGCCCAGCGCGGCGCCAGACGGGCGAGGATCAGCCACACGAGGATCATGGGCAGTGCGATGAGCGGCTGCTCGACCGATGCCGTCACGGGCGCGAGGCAGATGGGGAACAGGATGCCGGCGAGCATCGCGGCGGCGATCGGCTTCGGGATGCGGGTGATGAGCCGGCCGAGGGCCGGCCACAGCCCGCAGAGCACGATCAGGATCGCACACACGATGAACGCGCCCACCGCCGCCGCGAAGTTCTGCGTCGACGCGGCAGCCGCGAGCAGCAGCGCTGCCCCCGGCGTCGACCACGCGAACGAGATCGGGACCCGGGTCACCCACGGCACGACGATGCAGCAGATGCCAACCGTGATGCAGAGGGCGAAGAGCCCGGATGCCGCCTGCGCGTCAGTGGCACCGACGGCAGCGAGACCGGCGATGACCAGGGCGAAGGAGCTGGCGAATCCCGTGATCGCTGCGACGATACCGGCGAAGATCGGTTGCAGAATGACAGATCGACTTTCTCGAGGTGGCGGCTTTCGAGTCAGCCTACTGCCAGGCTGGGGCCTCCTAGCCCCAGCTGCGCGCGTCGTCGCGGATCCGGTAGTCGGGCCATGGCAGGTCGATCGGCGGCTGGAAGTCGACTGCGAGCAGGGCCGGCATCGGGTCGGCCGCCGTGCGCGCGTCGAACTCCGCACGCGCCTCGGCCACGAGCGCCGGCTTCGTGAGCAGATCGATGAAGGTTCCGGCGATCGTCTTGCCTGCCACCTCGATCGTCGGGTCGATCGTTGCGGGAATGCCGCCGAGCGCGTTCATCACCCAGCCAGGGTACGCACCGGCGCCCGCCGGTGACTTGAGCGCCGGCCGCGAGACGTAGAAGCGCACCGTCGGGGCGTAGTGCGTCATCTCGACGTAGTCGTCGCTCGTCCAGTTCTGCTGCCACGGCGCGAGGTGCTGGCGGAGCGCGTCTTCGGCGGCCTGGGGCGTGATCAGCTGTTCGCATTCGTCGAGGAACGGCTTGTCCATGACCTCCATGCCGAGGTTCTGCTGGATGGCCTGCGCCACCCTGATCGCTTCCTCGCCGTAGCTCGGCGCCCCGACATCCGCGAGGTTGTCGTAGAGTGCGGTCGCCATGACATGGTTGGTGCGGCCGGGGCGACTGCGTGCGACCCAGGTGACCTCGACCGAGCAGTGCGCCATCGCCGCGGCGTGCTCGGCGTTGCGATCGAGGACGGCCAGCACGTGCTCCGCCATCTCGACCGTCGGTGTGCGCCACGAGTACTGGATGCGCGCCACCCTCGCCGGAAGGTTGTCCGCCGTCGCCTGCCCGTCCAGCAGGATGGCATCGCTCAGGCTCCAACCACCGAAGCTCGGCAGCATGGCGTCCTGCATGATGCGGGAGGAGCTGTACATCGACATGAGCGCGACGTTGGCACCGGGAGCGCGGGCCGCCGAGTGCGACGCCGGGATCGGCGAGTTCGGATTCGCGGAGAGCTGCCATGACTCCGGCTCGTCACAGACGAAGGTGTACACCTTGCTGTAGTAGGCACCGCACTGGGTGTCCCAGCGTGCGGTGTTGCAGAGCGGCAGCATGTAGAAGGGGTGGAAGCTCACGATGGCGTCGACGTTGTCGTAGTAGCCGCGCAGTCCGTGCACCACCTTTGAGCCGTGCATCTTCTCCGCCGGCTCCCCCGTGTACTTGAGCGTTCCGCTGATCGCGTGTTCCTGCATCGCATGCTTCGTCGCCAGAAGGCCGGCCAAGGTCGAGATGCCGAGCGCCGAGTGCGGGTCGGTGTGCCCGGGGGCGAAGCGGCTCATGCCCTCTCGGCTGTCCTCGGTGACGGATGCAGACTGGTTGTTGCCCGGCACGGCGTCGTACTCCGCGTAGCTCAGCAGGGTCGGGCCGCCGGTGCCGTTCGTCCATTCGGCGCTGAACGCCGTCGGCATCCCGGCCGAGCCAGACTCGACGGTGAAACCCTCGGCGGTCAGCAGCTGCACGTACCACTCGGCGGAACGGTATTCACGCCAGGCCGGCTCCGCCAGCGTCCAGATGTGGGTGTGCCACTCGGACAGCCTGGGCATGTTCGCATCCACCCAGCGTCGGGCGGTGTCCTTCGCTGCCGCATCGAGCGCGGCGGTGGCGATCGGTGATGTGGTCATCGTCGTGTTCAGCGTCGTCGTGTTCATCTGGGTCTCCATCATGCGGTCGGTGAGAAGAGGTTGAGCGGCACGTGCACCAGGTTCAGGCCGGGCAGGGCGATCGCGCGCGCGACCGTCGCTCCGAGCTCGCTCGCATCGCGCACACGATGCCCGGTGCCGCCGAATGCGTCGGCCAGTGCTGCCCAGTCGGGTTGTGTGAGAACCACGCCGACCGGTTCGATCCCCCTGTCGCGTTCGTTCTGGTTGATCTCGGCGTATCCGCCGTTGTCGACACACACCACGGTGAGGTCGATGCCCTGCTCGACGGCGGTGACGAGTTCCTGCACGGCGAACATGAGCGCGCCGTCACCGAGCACGCAGACAACGGAGCGGTCGGGGCTCGCGACCTTCGCGCCGATGGACGACGGCAACCCGTATCCCAATGTCGCGTAGGCGGGCGTGTAGAGGAAGGAATGCGGTCGCTGCTGCCGCACAACGCTCGCCATGCCGAAGTAGGTGATCTGCGACGAGTCCCCGCCCACGATGGAATCAGGGGGCAGCACGTCAGCGATGGCCGACGCCACGGCGAAGAGGGTTGGGGAGATCTCGCGCGCCTCCTCCGCAGCGGCGTCGCGAACGGCGGTCAGCTCGTCCGCGCGCGCTGAGCGGTAGTCGTCGCCGAGGGTCTGACCCGCGGCATCCCTCTCGGCGCGCAGCCCGGCGAGCAGCTGGCCCACGATTGCTGCGCTGTCTCCCACCAGCCCGATGCTTGAGCTCACGTTCTTCTGCAGTTGGCTGTCCAGGATGTCGATGCGGATGACGATGCCGGCCGGCGCGATGGTGCCACCCCAGAGCTCGGCCTCGCCCAGTTTCGAGCCGATGATGAGCACGGCGTCGGAGTCGTTGACGAGCGTCTGCACCGACGCGAGCCGGATCTCCGAGGCGAGCGACAGCGGGTGCTGCTCCGGAACGGCACCCTTCCCGTTGAGCGTGGTGACGACCGGGGCGTCGAGCAGTTCGGCGAGTGCGGTGAGCTGCGGGGCCGCGCGAAGCGAACCGCCGCCGGCCACGATGACCGGGCGCTCTGCCCGAAGGAGTGCTGCGACCGCGTCGCGGACAGCGGCTTCCGCAGCCGACGCCGCCGGACGGATGGGGCGCGCAGCGAGGAGTTCGGCCGGGCAGTCGCTCGGCCCCTCCAGGATGTTCAGCGGCACCTCGATGTGCACGGGGCGCGGGCGCCCGTGGCGGAACAGTTCGAATGCCTCGTGCACGGCCTCCACCGCCTCGGTGGCGCTCCGCACGCGCCGGCTCCACTCGACGATCGCTCCGGCGGCACCGGTCGGGTCCTTGGTTTCGTGCAGCGCGCCGTTGTCGGCGAACTCGCCGCCCTCCGCGACGCCGGGCGAGAGGATGATGAGCGGCCGAGACTCGCAGTAGGCGGTGCCGGCCGCCGACAGTGCGTTCAACAGGCCGGGCCCCGAGGTGGTGATCACGACGCCCGGAAGACCACTCTGCTGGGCCCAGCCATCGGCGCCGTAGCCAGCGCCCTGCTCGTGCCGTGCGGTCACGGGGCGGATGGCGAGGGTCGCCAGCGGGCGATAGAACTCGAGGTTGTGGGTGCCCGGGATGCCGAAGATCGTGTCGATGCCGTAGTTGCGCAGCACCGTCATCACGGCGAGACCCGCGTTGTTGACGTCGACGCCGACGGCGCTGGCCGTGATGGCTGAGGCTTCTGAATAGTTCACGCTGTCCTCTGTATCTACTTGGCGGTGTAGTGGCAGATGCCGTCGACCCAGGTTTGGGACACCGCGATCGCGGAGATGTCTTCGGCCGCGCAGGCGAACAGGTCGCCGTCCAGCACCGCGAAGTCGGCACGCTTGCCGACCTCGATGCTGCCGATCTCTGCCTCACGCCCGAGCGTCACGGCGGCGTTTATGGTGTGGGCGCGCAGAGCCAACTCGCGGCTGATCGCGAGCTCGTCACCGCCCAGCTGGTGCCCGCGCCGGGTTGTCCGGCTCACCGCGGCGTGGATCGCCTCCAGCGGGCGGGGGTCAGCGACCGGGGCATCAGAGCTGATCGTCACGTGCACACCGGCAGCGGCGAACTCGCCGAGGGGGTTGAACCGCTCGCCGGGGGTGCCGATCGCCTGCTCGACGCCCTCACCCCAGTTGTAGTGGTGCTGCGGCTGGTTCACGGGGTGGATGCCGGCCGCGGCCATGCGCGTGATCTGCTCCGGTGTCGGCAGCCCGCAGTGCTCGATGCGGTGGCGGGCATCGGAGGCCGGGTTCTCGGCCAGGGCCGCCTCGAGCGAGCTGATGACCATCTCGATCGCGGTGGGCGATTGCGCGTGGGTGGCCGTCTGCAGGCCGACGGCGTGTGCCCGGCTGATGAGCGACTGGTACTCGGCCGGCTCATGGTAGAGCTGCCCGGTGCGGCACGGGTCGCCGACATAGCCATCGGGGAAGTAGGCGGTCCATCCGCCCAGCGTGCCATCGGCGTAGAACTTGATGCCGGCGAAGCTGAGGTGCGAGTTGCCGAAGGCCCCGTGGAGCCCGGTGTCGATGGCCTCGTCCAGGAGGTGTGAGAGCAGGTACATCGAGATGCGGGTCTTGAGCTGGTTCTGCTCGGCCAGGCGCAGGTACATGTCGAACTCGCGCTTGGTGACCTGCGCGTCACCGATAGTGGTCACTCCCCCTTGCAGGAAGTTCTCCTGGGCGACGCTGAGCTGACGCAGGTGCTCGTCCGGCGCATCTGCGAGGTGGAAGTTGGGGCCGTGGTGACCGATCTTCACTCCGCCGACCCCGGTGAGGATGTTGCAGGCGGCATCCGAGAGCTCACCGGTGAGTTCGCCGTCGGGGTCGCGGAAGAACTCGCCGCCCTTCGGGTTCGGAGTATCTCTGCTGATGCCGTTGCTCTCCAGGGTGAAGGTGTTCACAACACCGCCGTGCCCCGATGCGTTCATCAGGTAGACCTCCCGGTCGCTGGCAACCTGATCCAGCTCGCTCCGGTGCGGGTGGCGCTTCTCCTCGAGGTTGCGCTGTTCGTAACCGTAGCCGCGGACCGGGAGCCCATCAGGGATCCGGGCGGCGGCATCGGCGAGCAGCGCGATGATCTCTGGGATGCTCGACGCCTTCTCCGGTCCGCAGTCCACCCAGCTCATCATCTGCCCGAGCATGAGAGGGTGCGCGTGGGCGTCGATGAAGCCGGGCACCACGATCTGCTCACCGAGATCGGTGACGACGGGCTCGGCCGGGGAGATCACGGCCGCGGCCGCACGGCACTCGTCGACCGTGCCCACCACCGCGATCTGACCGGCGAAGATCAGGAATGCCTCGGCGACGGTGCCGTCCGCGTCCAGGGTGTGCACGGCGCGCGACGTGACGATTCGCGGAAAATAGTCGGTGAATGAGGTCTCGAATGTGGCGAGTTTGCGCATGAGCGTACTCCGAACGTCGGTGGTGTGGTGAAGAAGTGACAAGGTGTCGGCCCTTTCGGGGCCAGAGCCGTTATGAGGGTGCAGGAACGGGCACAACCGGGCTGTCTGGGCGCCCGGTCGACGCCCACGACACCACGTTCTGCGCCTGTTGGCGCACGTACTCGGCGTCGGTGCGGCTCGACCAGTAGGCGACGTGCGGCGTGACGATGGCCCGGGGATGCCTGAGCAGCGGGTGATCGACGGGTGGCGGTTCCGTCTCCAGCACGTCGAGTCCGGCACCCGAGAGATGTCCGGCGTCCAGCGAGGCTGCCAGCGC
>JBEVGZ010000226.1:0-3173 GCA_040511515.1 Microterricola sp. | reverse complement strand
CAACCTCGACGTCGCTCATGGCGCCGACGGTCATCTCCCAGACGCCGATCTCGGCGTCGCCGAAACCACCGAGTTCGACAGTGCCCGTGCTGGGGGAGCCGGCGACAAGCTGCTCCGACGGAACGGGTTCGTGGGTGAGGGTGACGGATGCGGCGGCGTTGACGATACCGGGAACCAAAATGCTCATGAGTCGAAGCCTAGTCCGAGAGCGTCGAGTGTCTTGAGCAGGATGTTGCGCTTGCCGAGGTTGTGATCGGCCCGATCGAGCGACCAGCGCGTCGCATTGATGCCGAGCGCCGCCGCGGGCTCGGGCGGGAACGGCAGCGGCCGCTCCCGCACCATGCGCAGCTGCGTGCGCTCGGTCTCGAGCCCGGCGAGTTGGTCGAGCATGACGTTGGCGGCGAAGCGCGTCGCTGCAACCCCGAGGCCGGTGTAGCCGGCGGCGTAGGCGACACGGCCGCCGCGCGCCGTTCCATAGAAGGCGGCGAAGCGCGTGCAGGTGTCGATCGCGCCGGCCCACTTGTGCGTGAACTGGGCGCCCTCCAACTGCGGGAACGTCGTGAAGAAGTGATTGGCGAGCAGCTCGAAGGCGGCCGGGCGGTCCTCGTAGCGCTCGCGCACCCGTCTGCCGTAGTGGTAAACGGCGTCGTAGCCGCCGAACAGCACGCGGTTGTCCCGGGAGAGCCGGTAGTAGTGGAACTGGTTGGCGACGTCGCCGAGGCCCTGCCGGTTCTTCCACCCGATCGCGGCCATCTGTTCGGTGCTGAGCGGCTCCGTCATGAGCGCATAGTCATAGACGGGCACCGTCATGAGTGTGTTGCGCTTGAGCAGCGACGGGAAGGCATTGGTGGCGAGGATCACCTGGCGGGCGTGCACGCGGCCGCGCTCGCCGTGCAGGGTGATTCCGGCGGCATCCGCCCCACCCGTGCCCGATTCGAGGTGCTTCACCGGGCTGTTCTCGACGATGCGCACCCCCATCTCCGTCGCGACCCGCGCCAGCTCGATGGCCAGCTTCGCCGGGTGCAGGATGGCCGAGCTGCGCTTGTGCCACAGGCCGGCGAGGTAGCTGGGGGAATTGACCTCGGCGCGCAGGGCATCGCCGTCGAGGAACACGGTGCTCTCGTCGCCCTCCGCCACGGCATCGGCGGCCGCTTCCCGCAGCCACTGCACCTGGTGTGGTTCAAGCGCGAGGTCGATCGCGCCGTTGCGCTCGAACTCGAAGTCCAGGCCGAGCTCCGTGCTGGCGGCCTCGATCTCGTCGAGGTTCTCGAGGCCCATGCGCTCGAGCTGCTCGAGCTCCTCCGGCCAGCGGTTCTCGCCGTTCTCCCTGCCGTGGGTCAGGCTGGCCTCGCAGAAGCCGCCGTTGCGACCGGACGCCGCCCAGCCGATGCGCTTGCCCTCCACCAGCACGACGCTCGCACCGGGGTTGCGCTGCTTGGCGAGCACCGCGCTCCAGAGCCCGGTGTAGCCGCCGCCCACAATCGCGAGGTCGGCGGTGAGTTCACCGTCGAGACGCGGGTAGCGCGGGCGCTCGACGTCGTCGAGCCAGAATGCGGCCTGCTTGGTGTCGGCCAGTGCATGTGCGACGACGGATGCCGCCGGCCGTCGTCGTTCGAAAACAGTGGTGCCCACGCGTATCAGCGCTCCGTCTCGGCGTTCACGCCCCGTCACCTCGTTGCGCGGTGGCTCGCCCCATCATCCCAATCCGGGCGCGTCTGCGCCAGTCCTGATCAGCTGCCAGCCCTGATCAGCTGTTCTGGACGGGGACTGCCTCGGTGTCCGGCAGCGGGCTCGCGTCGCGGCCGCGCAGATCGGGGTGGTAGCGCACGGCGAGCACGGGCACGATGAAGCCGACGAGCGCGAAGATCGCGGCGGCCCAGAAGCCACCGACGGCGCCGTTGCTGTCGATCAGGAAGCCGGCGGCGGCGGAGCCGAGGGCCGCACCGATCAGCTGGCCGGTGCCGACCCAGCCGTACGCCTCGGCGGTGTCGCTGAACTTCACACTGGCCGAGACGATGGCGAACAAGACGGCGAGGGCCGGCGCGATGCCGAGGCCGGAGATGAAGAGCGCTCCGGAGAGCCACCAGAACACGTCGTTCTCGGTGACCATGGCCATCACAATCGCGGCCAGGCCCATACCGACAAAGACGACGAGCATGCGCCTGGCGGTCGACCATGGACCGATCGGCACGTGGCCGAGGCCGAGGCCGCCGGCGATGGAACCGATCGAGAAGATGGCCAGCACGATGCCGGCCTCCGCGCCATCGTGTCCGAAGGTGGCGACGACCGCGGCCTCAACGGCGGCGCAGGCTCCGACGAGCAGGAATCCGACGCCGGTCGCCAGCAACACCGGCGGGCGGCGCAACACAGCGCCGAGCTTGCGCTTGCTGCGCGGGATCCGCACACGGCCGAGCTCCGGGGAGGAGATGAACCAGATGCCGCCGCCGACCATGAAGATCACGGCCAGCATGATGCCCCAGACGGTGCTGATCTGGATCGCCACGAAGGTGGTGACGACGGGGCCGACCACCCAGATGATCTCCTGCGCGGTGGCATCCAGCGAGAACAGCGGGGTGAGCTGGCGGGAGTTGACCATCTTCGGATAGATCGTGCGCACGGCGGGCTGGATCGGCGGCATGCTGAGTCCGGCAAGGGCGCCGACGATCATGTACATCACCACCGACATGGGCACCAGGGCGATGGTACTGACCATGAGCGCGCAGATCACCAACGTGATCGAGATGACCGGACGCATGCCCCACCGGCCCATGAGGCGGCTGGTCAGGGGGCCGGCGATGGCCTGCCCGACGCTGGTCGCCGCGAGCACGAGGCCGGCCGCGCCGTAGCTGCCTGTGCTCTGTTCGATGTGCAGGAGGAAGGCCAGCGAGAGCATGCCGAACGGGAATCGGGCGACGAGCTGGGCCGAGATGATGCGCGCAACGCCCGGCGTTTTGAGAAGGTCGGAGTAGGTGCTCACAAGTCCTCGATTCTACCGAGCGAGACGGCCCCGTCGCGCTGCGCGTCGTCGCAGCATATAGCGTGGCAGAGGGCGCGCCCCCGCGCCAGTCGCAACGATCTGCGTTGGCCGGATTGCCCCGCCTGCCGGGTACGCCAGCGCCCGCCACTGATTGGAGACACCGGATGCCGCATCCGCTCGTGACCGCCGACGAACT
>JBEVGZ010000225.1:0-13252 GCA_040511515.1 Microterricola sp. | reverse complement strand
CGAGCTCGATGATGTTGCCAGCGCGCTTGGAGAGCTTGGCCCCGTTGATGCTGACGAGCTGCCCGATCAGCACCTCGACGTCCTTCTCCGGGTCATCCCCGGCCGCGCCGGCGAGCGCCTTCAGACGGTGCACATAGCCGTGGTGGTCTGCACCGAGGAGGTAGATCTTGTGCTGGAAGCCGCGGTCGCCCTTGTTGAGGTAGTAGGCGGCATCCGCGGCGAAGTAGGTGTAGATGCCGTTGCCACGACGGATGACGCGGTCCTTGTCATCGCCGAAGTCGGTCGTGCGCACCCACACGGCGTCGTCTTCGTCGTAGACGTGGCCCTGGGCGCGCAGCCGCTCAACGGCGGTGTCGATGTCGGAGACGCCGTCTGCGTCGGCCGCGTGCAGGGTGCGCTCGCTGGTCCAGACGTCGAACTCCACGTTGAAGCGGTCGAGCGAGGCCTTGATCTCGGCCAGCTGCAGCTCGTAGGCGATCTCGGTGGCCGTGTGCAGCGCGATGGCTGCATCGAGCTCGAGCAGCTTGGGCTCGCGGGCGAGCACCTGCTCGGCCAGCGTCGCGATGTACGCGCCGGGGTAGCCACCCTCCGGTGTCGGTTCGCCCTTGGCCGCTGCGAGCACCGATGCACCGAAGTTCTGCATCTGGTTGCCCGCGTCGTTGATGTAGTACTCGTTGGCGACCGTCGCGCCGGCTGCGCGGAGCACCCGGCCGATCGAGTCGCCGAGGGCCGCCCAGCGGGTGTGGCCGATGTGCAGCGGACCGGTCGGGTTGGCCGAGACGAATTCGAGGTTGATGGTGCTGCCCGCGAGCGCGTCGCTCCGGCCGTACTCCGCCCCGGACTCGACGATGCGCTTGGCGAGAACGCCGGCTGCGGCCGCGTCGATGCGGAAGTTGATGAAGCCGGGGCCGGCGACGTCTGCGCTGGCGATGCCGTCGATTCCCGCGGCGGCCGCGGCGATCTCGGTGGCGAGCTCGCGCGGGTTCACGCCGAGCGGCTTGGCCAGCTTCATGGCGATGTTGGATGCCCAGTCGCCGTGTTCACGGTTCTTCGGGCGCTCGAGGACGACGTCGGCCGCGCTGAGCGCCGGGGCGGCATCCGCTGTGCTCTCGCCGCTGTTCTCGCTGCCGCGCTCGCGTCGGGCGTCGACGATGTTCTGAACGATGCCGACGAGGGACTGGGAGAGTTCTGCGGGAGTCACGAGGCTCAATCTTAGTCGCGCCCCCTGATTGCTAAAGTCGCCTACATGCCTCTTGTCTCCACTGCCGCTGGCCGCGCCCGCCTGCGCCCAGCTCTCACCGTCGGATCCCTCGCGCTCCTGGCCGTCATCGGCCTCTCCGGGTGCGCTGCAGAGGCGAGCCCGAGCCCGGATCCGAGCGCATCGGCCAGCACGAAGCCGACGGAGGCCCCGAGCGCGGAACCGAGCGCCCTGCCGACGGAGACTGCCGAACCAGGCACGCCGGTCGCGCTCAGCTGCGAGGAGCTGCTGACGCCGCAGGACATCTACGACTTCAACCCGAACGTCAGCACCGACCCCGGCTTCGTGCCGGCGGAGGGTTCCCTCGCCGCCGCGGCGGTCGCCGATAACGGCATCGCGTGCGGATACCTGCACCAGACCAGCGGCGAGCTGATGAGCTTCGCGGTGTCGCAGCCGAGCCCCGAGCAGCTCACGCTGGCACTGAACACCGCGGCCACCGCGAGCCAGCCCGTTCCGACCTACGGCGCTCCCCCCGCCGTGACCGGCTTCTTCCGCGTCGTCGGGGGTGCAGGCGAGGTGCAGGTGTTCACGCCGACGTACTGGCTGACCGCTACGTCCACCATGTTCTTCGAGCCGGGCGACGCCGACACGCTCGTGCGCGCGGCTCTCTCCCACCTGCCGCAGTAGCCCGTCGGGCACGGCGGCCGGCGGTGGTCTCGCCGCCCTGCCCGAATGGGGTAATCTCGTTCAAGCGCCTCCGTAGCTCAGGGGATAGAGCGCCGGTTTCCGGTACCGAAGGTCGGGGGTTCGAATCCCTCCGGGGGCACAAGCACGCAAGCGGTTCACGACAGTGGGCCGCTTTCGTCGTTAACGCAGCCACTCGCCAGAAAGTGTGCAGGATCCGCTGGATCTGAGCACTTTCTGGCGAGTGGACGAGGCGTTGCCGCTTCGCCTAGAAGACGAACATCTGGCCGAGCACGAGGATCAGGATGATGAACACGGCGATGATGGCGCCGGCGATCGCGATTCCCTTGGAGCTGAGCTTGGCGATGCCGAAGCCGACCAGGAACGGCAGCGAGGCGATGAGCAGCACCATCAGCCACCAGAACAGCGAGTAGCCGAACTGCGACGCCTCCTCGAGCCGTCCGCCGAAGAGCTTCTGCGAGGTCGGGTGCGTCGCGAATGCCCACGCAGCCGAGAGCGGGAAGGCGATCAACACCGCGACGATGAGGCCGGCGAACGCGCCCCAGAGGCCCTGCTTGCTCTGCATGCTCTCGGTGTCGGCGAGGGACTCCTCGTGGTGGCTGTTGTTGTTGTGGCTGTTGTTGTGGTTGTTGTGAGATTTGCCGCTGGACATCGGATTCCTTGCAGTAGAGGCCACGCGGAGCTGGGCTCTCGCGGACGCGAACGGGCGAACGGTGACGGTGGGCGGCTGGCCGCCATAATTCGAAACTCTAGCGGCGGACGGCATCCGCGGGCCATGGACAGCACGAGGTCGCGCACATTCGTATGTGGGTCATTTGACCCAGACGCTTGACTTAGTTCCCGGCATCGACCAGCCTCGTAGCAGCACACCCCGGACACCGTCGTCGAGAGGTCATCAATGAACCAGCCGCCCACCCTGCCCGTTCTGCCGAACGATTTCCTCTGGGGCGTGTCGACCGCCGCGTATCAGATCGAGGGTGCCGTCGCCGAGGACGGCCGTGGGCCGAGCTCATGGGACGCGTTCTGCGCGGAACCCGGTCGGGTGCTGAACGGCGACAGCGGCGAGGTGGCCTGCGACCACTACCACCGCTACCCGGAGGACATCGCGCTGATGGCCGGGCTCGGCGTCGACGCCTACCGCTTCTCCTTCTCGTGGAGCCGGATCCAGCCAAGCGGGTCCGGCGCCGTCAACCCGCTCGGCCTCGACTTCTACGACCGTCTCGTCGACGGACTGCTCGAGGCCGGCATCACGCCGTCACCGACGCTGTTCCACTGGGACACCCCGCTGCCGCTCGAGCAGGCGGGCGGCTGGCTGAACCGCGAGACCGCGCTGCGCTTCGGCGAGTACGCCGGCATCGTCGGCGAGCGCTTCGCCGACCGGATTCCGCGCTGGATCACGATCAACGAACCGGTCGTGCTCACGATGCTCGGCTACGGTGCCGGCATCCAGGCCCCCGGCCTCCAGCTCGGCTTCGACGCACTGCCGGCTGCGCACAATCTGCTCCTCGGCCACGGCCTGGCGGTGCGAGCACTCCGCGCGGCCGGCGCCTCGAACATCGGCGTCGCCAACAACCACGCCCCGAGCTGGGCCGCGAGCGAATCCCCGGCCGATCAGGAGGCTGCTGGGCTCTACGACAACATCGCCAACTGGATCTTCGCCGACCCCATTCTGACCGGCCGCTACCCGGATGCTCTGGCCGGCCTGCTGCCCGAGGCGCCGGCGGAGGTGCTCGAGCACGACCTCGCCATCATCTCGAGCCCGATCGACTGGTACGGCATCAACTACTACAACCCGACCATGGTTGCCGCCCCCGGCCACAGCGAGCGCCAGGGCGAGAGCGACGGTCCCGCCCTCATCGACGGCCACGAGCTGGATGCGAGCCTGCCGTTCGAGCTCGTCGACATCGACGGCTACCCGCGCACCGACTTCGACTGGCCCGTCGTGCCCGACGCGTTCACCGAGCTGCTCGTGGCGTTCAAGGAGCGATACGGCGACGCTCTGCCGCCCGTCTACATCACCGAGAACGGCGCGGCCATCAACGACGGGCCGGATGCCGGCGGCCGCGTTGCCGACCAGCGGCGCATCGATTACACCGATGCGCACCTGCGCGCCATCGCCGATGCGATCGAGGCTGGCGTCGATGTGCGCGGCTACTTCCACTGGTCACTCATGGACAACTTCGAATGGGCCGTGGGCAATTCGCAGCGCTTCGGGCTCGTGCACACCGACTTCGACACGCAGAAGCGCACACCCAAGGACTCCTATCACTGGTACCGCCGGGTGATCGAGGCCAACCGCGGCCAGGCGTAACGCGCCTGAGCTCCGGCCGGCATGGCGCGGCCGGGCCGCCGGTGCTGTACTGGAGGGGTGAGCGAGTTCGCGTCTCGGCGGGCGGAGATGCTCGACTGGCAACTGGCCCGCCGCGGCATCCGCGACAGAGCGGTGCTCGAGGCCATGGGCTCCGTGCCCCGCGAGGAATTCGTGCGGCCGCGCGACATCGACGACGCCTACGGCGACCACCCGCTGCCGATCGGCGACGGGCAGACGATCTCGCAGCCGTACATCGTCGCGCTGATGGCCGAGGCCGCCCACATCCGCCGGCGCAGCCGGGTCCTCGAGGTCGGCACCGGTTCCGGCTACGCCGCGGCCGTGCTGGCCGCGATCGCCGCGGAGGTGTGGAGCGTCGAGCGGATGCCGGAACTCGCCGCAACCGCGGCCGAGCGGCTCGCACGCCTCGGCTACGCGAACGCGCACGTGCTCTGCAACGACGGAAGCATCGGCCTGGCGGCCGAGGCCCCATTCGACGCGATCATCGTCGCGGCCGCCGGACCGACGCTGCCGGCCGCGCTGTGCGAACAACTCGCCGACGGCGGCCGTCTCGTGATGCCACTCGAGGAGCGCCGCGGCTGGCAGGAGCTCGTCGCGGCGACGAGACACGGCGATACGTGGCGCCGCGAGAGCCTCGGCGCCGTGCGCTTCGTGCCGCTGATCGGCGAGCAGGGCTGGGCTCCGCGGCCCGGGTCAACGCACTGAGCGCCGGCACCCCGCCACGACCGGCGCGGTTGTCGGCGGAAATGCACCAAAACGCTTTCTATTAAGAAACTTTCCTGTTACATTCATTTCACGGCGCCGCCCCATCGGTGCGGCACCCGCGTGAAAGACTCGCAGCAGCACCGTCAGCACGACACAGTTGGACACAGCTCACAGGAGAGATCGTGGCAAGTAGGAACGCGCAGGGCACCCCCGGCTGGCTCGGTGCCGTCAACGACCGCACGGCGTTGACACTCCTGCTCGACCACGGCGTGCTGACCCGCAACAGGATCGGCGAGCTCTCCGGGCTCTCCAAGCCGACCGCTGCCCAGATCGTCTCCCGCCTCGAGGAGGCCGGGCTGATCTACGAGGCGACCCAGATCTCCGGTGGGCGCGGCCCGAACGCCGCCGCGTACGCCGTGCACACCGACCGGGCCATCGGCGTCGCCGTCGACATCACCGCGACGGCGATCAACGCGACGGTCGCCGATGTCAGCGGCGCGGAACACCCCGTCGTCACGCTGCCGGTGGCCAGATCCGGCGGCGAGCGCAGCGCGCTCGGCGACATCCGCTCCGCCATCGATGCCGCCTGCGCCGCAGCCGGCAGCCAGCCGAGCGCCGTGCGCACCGTGCTCATCGGCGTGCAGGGCGCCATCGACCCGCGCACCGACGAGCTGAGCTTCGCCGAGTCGCTGCCCGGCTGGCCGCGACGGGGCCTCAGGGCACACCTTGAAGACGGTCTGCACTGCTCAGTCGCCATCGACAACGACGCCAACCTCGCCGCCATCGCCGAACGCACCCGTGGAGCCGGCGTCGACTCCCCCGGCTTCGCGCTGCTCTGGATGGGCAACGGCCTCGGCGTCTCCATCGACCAGAACGGCGCACTGCTGCGCGGAGCGGCCGGCGGCGCGGGCGAGATCGGCTACCTCCCCGTTCCGGTCACCGCGCTGGCGATCGACCCGGCGGCCAACGACTTGCAGGATCTGATGGGCGGCCCCGCCGTCTCCCGACTCCTGCGCACACACGGCGTGCAGGGGCGCACGCTCGGCGACAGGCTCGGCAGACTCGACACGGCCACACCGGCCGTGCGTTCCGCCGTGTTCGCCGCGCTCGCCCCTCGCATCGCTCACGGCGCGCTTCCGGTGCTCGCCGTGCTCGACCCCGGCACGATCGTGCTCGGGGGTCCGATCGGCGCGGCAGGCGGCAGCCAGCTGGCCGAACTCGTCCGAAGTCACATCCGTAGAAGCAGTCGCTGGTCTCCGGATGTCGTCGCGACGACCGTTGGGGCACATCCGGTGCTCCGCGGTGCTCACGACGCCCTCGTCGCAGATGTGCGCACATCCCTGCTCGACGACATCACCGCTCCCTCCATCTAAGCGATTCCCGTCCGCCCGGTCACCGGGTGCCGCTCGTCCGCGCCCGCATTCCGCGCGGTGCCGTCGGCGCGCTCGAACGACCCTTCTCCCGCAACCCGGCCGTACAACGCCCCACCCCACCCACCACGAGAAACGAGATCAACGATGCCTCTCCACTCCTCCCAACACGCACGGCTCGCCGCCGTCGCCGCGCTGGCGACCGCCGCAGCGCTGACCCTCGCCGGCTGCAGCGCCGGCGAGAGCGGCAGCGACTTCGAGTCGAGCACACCCACGTCGCTCGAGGGGACCGTGTCGTTCTGGCACTTCTTCTCCGACCGCGAGGCCGGCGTCATCCAATCGGTTGTCGACGACTTCGAGGCGGCCAACCCCGGTGTCACCGTCACGGTGCACGAGGGCCAGGATGACGAGAAGCTCCGTAAGGCCATCGCCACCGGCGACAAGGTCGACCTGGGGCTCAGCTATTCCACCGACGTCGTCGGCAACTTCTGCTCGACCGGCGCCTTCCGAGACCTCGGCGAGGTGATCACGCGGGACAAGGTCGACCTCGAGCAGTTCTCTGACACCGTGCGCAGCTACACCGAGTTCGACGGGGTCCGGTGCACCATGCCGGTGCTCGCCGACGTCTACGGCCTCTACTACAACAAGGATCTGCTCGAGGCCGGCGGCTATACCGCGCCGCCGACGACGCTCTCCGAGCTGCAGGACATGGCCATCAAGCTGACGACGTTCAACGACGACGGCTCCATCAAGACCCTCGGCTTCAACCCGATGATGGGCTGGTACGAGAACTCGGCTGCCCACCTCGGCCCGCTCGGCGCCGCCGAATGGCTGAACGCCGATGGCACCTCCGCCATCGCCGGATCGCCGGGCTGGACAGAGCTGATGGAGTGGCAGAAGGGCTTCATCGACGAGCTCGGCTACGACAAGGTCAACGCGTTCACCGCCGGACTCGGCCAGGAATTCTCGGCGGACAACGCCTTCCAGCGCGGCAGCGTCGCGATGAACCTCGACGGCGAGTACCGCACGGCGTTCATCGCCGATCAGGCACCGGAGCTCAACTACGGCACGGCGCCGATGCCCGTCATCGACAGCGACCCCGAGCTCTACGGCGGCGGCTACATCACCGGAAACATCGCGGGCATCTCCAAGGGCTCGAAGAATCCGGAGCTGGCCTGGGCGCTGCTGAAGTACCTGACCACAGACACGGATGCCGTCGTCAAGCTCTCCAACGGGCTGAAGAACGCCCCGACCACGGCCGACGCCCTCGCGTCGCCGGACCTCGAGGTGTCCGAGCAGTTCCAGACCTTCCTCGACATCATGGGCGACCCGCACTCCGCCACGACACCGCCAAGCCCGCTCGGAGCCGGCTACCAGCAGACCTTCGAGGACTTCTGGCACAGCTACCAGAGCGGAGCGGTCGACGACCTTCCGGCCGGGCTCGCCGAGGTCGACACTCAGATCAACGATTCGCTCAGCCTGGTCAGCGGTCCGTAATGAGCTCGACAACCACCACCGCGGGGCAGCCGGTTCCGGCCGGCCGCCCCGCGGCACCCCGCCCGCCACAGCCGCCCGCCCCCGCCGGCCGCCTCCGCGCCAGCCGTTCCCGCCGCAGGCGCACGCTCACCGTGCTCGCGCTCCTCGCTCCGGCTCTCCTCGGCCTCGCGATCTTCTTCGTCTACCCGTTGCTCGCATCCGTCTACTACTCCTTCACCCGCTACGACCTCGTCTCGCCCCCCGAATGGATCGGGCTGCGCAACTACGAGTACCTGTTCACGCAGGATCCGAAGGTGTGGATCGCCACACTGAACACGCTCTGGTTCGTCGTGTTCCTGGTGCCGATCAAGATCATCTTCGCCCTCGGCATCGCCGGTCTGCTCGTTCGGGCCAAGCACGCGAGCGGCGTGTGGCGCACGGTGTTCTACCTGCCGGCGCTCGTGCCGCCCGTTGCATCCGTCGTCGCCTTCGTGTTCCTGTTCAACCCCGGAACGGGCCCGGTCAACCAGATCCTCGGCTTCTTCGGAATCCAGGGCCCGCTCTGGTTCAACGACCCGGCCTGGTCCAAGCCGTCGCTCGTGATCCTCGGCATCTGGGTGATGGGCGACATCATGATCATCTTCCTGGCCGCGCTGCTCGATGTTCCGCGGGAGCAGTACGAGGCCGCGTCACTCGACGGGGCGAACGGGCTGCAGCAACTGCGCTACGTCACCTTCCCGAGCATCACCCCGGTGCTGATGTTCGCCGTGATCACCGGGGTGATCGCGGCATTGCAGTACTTCACCGAGGCCGCCGTGGCCTCCGGCGTCGCGAACGGCAAGGCCGTGGTCGGTGAGGGGACGGGTGCGGCGCTCGGGTACCCGGGCAACTCGCTCCTCACGTACACCCAGTGGCTCTACGTGCGCGGCTTCAGCAACTACCAGCTGGGCTACGCCTCCGCGCTGGCCGTACTGCTCTTCGTCGTGGCGAGCATCTTCTTGATTCTGTTGCTGCGCCGATTCAAGGCGTTCACCCCGGAGGGAACCGCATGATCCGCCGCACCCTGTACTGGATCGGCGAGAATGCGATCCTCCTGGCGCTGGCCGTCATGTTCGTCTCGCCCATCGTCTTCGTCGCGCTCACCTCGCTGATGTCGAGCAATCAGACGCTGACGGCCGCACTCTGGCCGCAGCCGTTCGAGTGGTCCAACTACGCGACCGTGTTCACGCAGGCACCGCTGCTGCGGTGGTTCGCGAACTCGGCCACTTATGCCGTGTTGGCGACGGTGTTCATGCTGCTCTCCAGCGTTCCCGCGGCCTACGTCCTGGCCAAGATCAAGTTCCGCTTCGCGAACGTGATCTTCACGGCGATCATCATCGCCATGCTGCTGCCGCCGCAGGTGACGGCGATCCCGATCTACGTCATGTGGTCGAACCTCGGCCTGACCGGCACGCTGTGGCCGCTCATCCTGCCGAACCTGCTCGGCGACGCCTTCTCGATCTTCCTGCTCCGCCAGTTCTTCCTGACCATCCCGAGCGAGTATGCGGACGCGGCGCGGATCGACGGCAACGGCGAGTTCGGCGTGCTCACCCGCGTCATGGTCCCGATGGCCAAGCCCGGCATCGCCGCGACGGGAATCTTCATGTTCTTCCACTCGTGGAACGACTACTTCGGGCCCCTGCTCTACACCTCGGAGAATGCGGATGCGTGGCCGGTCGCATACGGGCTGGCTTCCTTCCGCGGTATCCACGGCACCGATTGGGGCCTCACCATGGCGATGACGATCCTCGTCACCGTCCCCGTCGTTCTCATCTTCTTCTTCGCCCAACGCGTCTTCGTCGAGGGCATCACATTGACCGGAGTCAAGGGATAGCAATGAAACTCACTGTCGTCGGTGGCGGATCCACCTACACACCCGAACTGATCGACGGCTTCGCCCGAATGCGCGATGTCCTGCCCATCGAGGAGCTCTGGCTCGTCGACCGTGACCCAGAGCGCCTCGCGCTGGTCGCCGGAATCTCGCAGCGCATGTTCGCGGCGGCCGGGCACCCCGGACGCATCGTGCCGACCGGCGACCTCGTCGCCGGCGTCTCGGACGCCGACGCCGTGCTGCTCCAGCTGCGCGTCGGCGGCCAGGCGGCCAGGCACGGCGACGAGACGTTCCCACACGGCTGCGGCTGCATCGGCCAGGAGACGACGGGTCCCGGCGGCTTCGCCAAGGCGCTGCGCACCGTGCCCGTCGTGCTCGATGTCGCTGAGACCGTGCGGAGACACGCCAAGCCGGACGCCTGGATCGTCGACTTCACCAACCCGGTCGGTATCGTCACCCGGGCGCTGCTGAACGAGGGCCACCGCGCCGTCGGGCTCTGCAACGTCGCGATCGGATTCCAGCGCCGTTTCGCCGCGATGCTCGGAGTCGACCACCACGATGTCGCACTGGACCACGTCGGCCTCAACCACCTGAGCTGGGAGCGCGGGGTCCGGGTGCGCTCGGCGTCCGGAAGCGTCGACAGGCTGCCGGAGTTGATCGCGACGCGACTCGATGAGCTCGCAGACGACGTGCACATGCCGGGATCGTTGATCAGCATGCTCGGCTCCGTGCCCAGCTACTACCTGCGCTACTTCTACGCGCACGACGTCGTCCTCGGCGAGCAGCGTGTCGAGCCGACGCGTGCAACGGCCGTGCTCGAGGTCGAACGTTCGCTGCTCGAGATCTACGCCGATCCGACGGTGAACACCAAGCCGGAGCAACTGGAGAAGCGCGGCGGCGCCTTCTACTCAGAGGCGGCCGTCGAGCTGATCGCCTCGCTGCAGAGCAACCGCGGCGACACCCAGGTCGTCAATCTCGCCAACAACGGCACCATGCCGTTCCTGCCGGATGACCACGTGATCGAGGTTCCGGCGACGGTCGGCAGCTCAGGGCTCGTCGCCCTGCCCGTCGCACCGCTGCCAGACGACATCGCCGGACTCATCGCGAACGTCGCCGGTTACGAACGTCTCGCACTCGACGCCGCGATCCATGGCGGTCGCGAGCGGGTGCTGCGCGCGATGATGGCGCACCCGCTCGTGCTGCAGTACGACCGCGCAGAGAAGCTCACCGATCTGCTGCTCGCCGGCAACCGCGACCACCTGGCATGGGCCCGATGACTCGGCGGGTGCTGATCGCCGTCGACGGCGGAGGGTCGAAGACGGATGCAGTCGCGCTCAGCCAGGACGGCGAGATCCTCGCGCGCGCCTCCGGCCCGAGTTCGAGCCCCCAGAATCTCGGCCTCGACGCGGCCGTCGACGTGCTCGATGCGGTGGTGCGCGCGGTGATCACCGCCGCGGGCGCACCACCGGAGCACGTGGCCTGCTACCTCTCCGGCCTCGACCTGCCCGAGGAGATCGAGAACTTCACCGCTGCGATCACCGGGCTCGCATGGGCGCAGAACACGGCGCGGCCGCCCGTCGTCGACAACGACCTCTTCGCCCTCCTCCGCCTGGGAACGGGCGAGCCGAACGCCGTCGCGGTCGTCTGTGGCACCGGCATCAATGCGATCGGGGTTCGTGAAGACGGCGCCACCGTGCGCTTTCCGGCGCTCGGTTCGATCTCCGGCGACTGGGGAGGGGGAGGCCACCTCGGCCAGGAGGCGCTCTGGCATGCCGCGCGCGCCGAAGACGGGCGCGGGGAGGAGACGGTGCTGCGCACCGCCGTCCCCGAGGCTCTCGGTTATCCGACGGTGAGCACCGTGACGGAGGCGCTGCACTTCGGGCGCCTTCCGAGTGCCGCGCTCGCGACGCTGCCGCCCGTCCTGTTCGCGGCCGCCGATGCCGGGGACGCGATCGCGCTCACCCTGCTCGATCGGCAGATCGAGGAGATCGTTGTGATGGCGGTGACCGCGCTGCGCCGACTCCAGCTGCTGCACAGCCCCGTTCCCGTGGTGCTCGGCGGCGGGGTCATCGCCGCCGGCAACGCGCGGCTGCTCTCCGGCATCCGCAGCGGCTTGGCCGATGCGGCACCGTTGTCCAGACCGGAGTTCGTCACGGCACGGCCGGTCGTCGGCGCGAGTCTGCTCGTCCTCGACCAGATCGGGGCGGATGCCGCGGCACACGAGCGCGTGCTGGCGATGCTCGCCTGAGCCGCATCGCCGGACGCGTGGGCGCGGGCTCGGCGCGTCACGGGCGCGAGGGCTGCACCGCGCGACGCTATGCTCGTCAGGACTCCTTACAAGACGGCCACGGCCGCATGAAAGCACGAAGGCGGCCCCGTGGCAGTGAACTCCTCACAGGGAACTCCTGCATGGCTCGGAGCGGTGAACGACCGCACGGGGCTGGCCATGCTGCTCGAGCACGGGCCGCTGACGCGCAACCGCATCTGTGAGCTCGCCGGCGTCTCCAAGCCGACCGCCTCGCTCATGATGACCCGGCTGGAACAGTCCGGTTTCATCGTGCAGGCCGGACGGCAGACCGGCACCCCCGGCCCCTCCCCCATCATCTACGCCGCGCGCGTGGACGGCGCCATCGGCGTCGCCATCGACCTCGACGCCGATGAGATCCGCTCGAGCGTCGTCGACGCGGCGGGAACACGGCACCCCATCGTCTCGGCCGCCCTGCCGAGTGAGCTCGCCGAACGCGACCCCGTGCGCGATGTGCGCGGCGCGATCGAGCGTGCCTGCGCGGCCAGCGGCGCTGACCCGGCCGCCGTGCACAAGCTGTGCATCGGCATTCCCGGCTACGTCGATCCGCGCCACGACGACGAGCTGTTCACCGAGGCGTTGCCGAAGTGGCCCGTCACCGGCGTGCGTGAGCTGCTCGAGGCGGAACTCGGCGCGCAGGTGCGCATCGAGAACGACGTGAATTTGGCCGCGACGGCCGAGCGCGTCGCCGGCGCGGGTCTCGGCCGTGAGGTATTCGTGACGATCTGGCTCGGAAACGGCGTCGGTGCCGCCTTCGACATCAACGGATCGCTGCACCGCGGCGCCTTCGGCGGTGCCGGCGAGATCGGCTTCACGCCGATCCCCCACGCGGCCAGCCACTACGGCGAATCGCTGCGCGAGGTGCAGGACCTGATCGGCGGCCGCGCCGTGCTCGCCCTGCTCAACAGCCACGGAATCGTCGGCGACGGATTCGCCGCGACGCTTGCGGCGCTCGACAGCGCGCCGAACCGTCGTTCGGTGCTCGAGGACCTCGCCCCGCGCATCGCGATCTGCCTGACCCCGCTGCTCTCGGTGCTCGACCCGGAGCTCATCGTGCTCGGTGGGCCGACCGGCAGCGCCGGTGGAGCCGACATGGCTGAGCTCGTTGCCGAGCACATCCGAACGGTGAGCCGCTGGTACCCGGAGGTCGTCGCGACCACGGTGCGCGACAACGCGGTGCTGCAGGGCGCACGCGAATTGCTGGTGACGGAGGTCAGGGCCGAGCTGCTCGACCGCGTCGCTCTCGTCGGCGGCTGAACGAGTCGCGGCGGACTCACAGCTTCCGCCTAGACTC
>JBEVGZ010000224.1:0-3061 GCA_040511515.1 Microterricola sp. | reverse complement strand
TTTAACATTACTCCCCCCTCTTTCTTTTGTGTGTGTCTTTCCTTTGTGTGTTTTGTCTCTTCCTCTTTCTCCTTCCCCTCCCCCCCCCCCCCCCCCCCCCCCACGGCCCTGCTCGTGTTCGACAGCCTCGACTCGGCGACCGGCATCCTGCCCGTCCTGGTCGCCACCGGCGCGGCAACGCTCGAGCTGATGGACGCCGCATCACTGCGTGTCATCCAGGCCGATCCGACGGCGGCCGGCATCATCGACGACGTCGTGATCGTCGACCACGCCGCCCTGCTGGTGGAGTACCACGGGGCGGATGACGCCGATCTCGCCGCCCAGCTCGAGCGCGCGGGGCAGGCCATCGCCGACGCGGGCGCCCCCGCCCTCGCCGTGACCCGCGATGCGAAGGAACGCGCCCGCCTCTGGCACTTCCGCAAGGGCCTGTATGCGGCCATCGCCGGTGTCAGGAAGCCGGGAACGACCGCGCTGCTCGAGGACATCGCGGTTCCCGTTGAGCGGCTCGCTGACACGTGTGCGGCGCTCCAGCTGCTGTTCCGACGCCATGGTTACGACGATGCCGTCATCTTCGGGCACGCCAAGGACGGCAACATCCACTTCCTGCTCACGGAGGATTTCACCGCGGACGGTGCCATCGCGCGCCAGGCGGATTTCACCGAGGATCTCGTCGAGCTCGTCCTCGGCGCCGGCGGCACGCTGAAGGCGGAACACGGCACCGGTCGCATCATGGCGCCGTTCGTTGAACGCCAATTCGGCAGCGAGCTCTACGCCGTCATGCGCGAGGTGAAACGCCTCTGCGACCCGCTCGGCGTGCTGAATCCCGGCGTGCTGCTCACCGACTCCCCCACCTCCCACCTCGAACACCTGAAGCTGACGCCCGAGGTGGAGTCAGAGGTCGACCGCTGCGTCGAGTGCGGCTACTGCGAGCCGGTCTGCCCGAGCAAGGACGTGACGCTCACGCCCCGACAGCGCATCGCCGTGCGCCGGGCGCGAGCCGCGGCCCGCGCCGACGGCGACACGGCCCTGGACGCCACGCTCGCCGCCGCCGAGGAGTACTCCTCGGTGCAGACGTGTGCAGCCGACGGCATGTGCCAGACGGCGTGCCCCGTGTTGATCAACACCGGCGACCTGGTGCGCCGGCTGCGCGAGCAGGACGCGAACGCGCCGACCCGCACCATCGCGGCCGGGGTGGCGAGCGCCTGGGGCGGCGTCAGCCGCGGCGCATCGCTCGCCCTCAGCGCGGCGAAGCTCGTGCCGCCGCTCGCAACCATGGCCAGCGCCGCAGGGCGCGCGGTGCTCGGCAGCGATGTCGTGCCGCAGTGGAGCGGCGACCTGCCGCGCGGCGGGGCCAAGCGCGCGCACGACTCGCCCACGACCGGCGACGCCGTGTTCTTCTCCGCCTGCGTCGGATCGATGTTCGGCCCGGCCGACGGCGGGATCGGCGCCGGGGAGGCGTTCCGCCTGCTCTGCGAGCGCGCCGGTGTTCAGCTGGTGACTCCGGAGCGGATCGACTCGCTCTGCTGCGGCACCCCGTGGAAGTCCAAGGGCCTGGCCGACGGTTACCGCACGGCCATCGAGAAGACCGTGCGGGCGCTGCTCGCGGCATCCGCAGGCGGCGCCCTGCCGATCGTCTGCGACAATTCCTCATGCACAGAGGGCCTCGTGCACGCTCTGGAGAATGTGACAGAGCTCGACGGGAACCCGGTGTCGCTCACGATCATCGACGCCGTCGACTTCGCCGCGGAGCGTCTGCTGCCGGGACTCGACGTGACGGAACAGCTCGCCTCGTTGGCGCTGCACCCGACGTGCTCAAGCACCCGGCTCGGCTCCAACGATCACCTGAGGGAGATCGCCGGGGCCGTCGCGGTCGAGGCCGTCGTGCCGGATGCCTGGGGCTGCTGCGCCTTCGCCGGCGATCGCGGGATGCTGCACCCTGAGCTCACCGCCTCGGCCACCTCCGCAGAGGCGGCCGAGGTCGGCGGCCGCGATTTCGACGCGCACGCATCGTGCAACCGCACCTGCGAAATCGGCATGACGCGGGCCACCGGCCACCCCTACCAGCACATCCTCGAAGTGCTCGACCGGGCAGCGTCCGCCCCACCGACGGAAGGGAGCACAGCATGAGACGAGCGCTTGTGACCGGCGGCGAGAGCGGCCTCGGCGCCGCATGCGCCGCACGGCTGGCAGCCGACGGTGTGGAGGTCGTGACCATCGACGTCTCAACGGACGCCGACTTCACCGTCGATGTGACCGACGGCGCCGCCGTCGAGGCGGCGGTCGCCGCTATCGGCCAAGTCGACATTCTCATCAACAGCGCCGGAATCGTCGGGCCGAACAAACTGCTGTGGGAGACAACAGACGCTGAATGGCGGAGGACGTTCGACGTGAACGTGTTCGGCCTCGTCAACGTCACGCGGGCCGTCGTTCCCGGGATGGTCGAGCAGGGCTGGGGGCGCATCGTCAGCATGGCGAGCATGGCCGGCAAGGACGGCAATCCCAACCTCTCGGCCTATTCGGCCTCGAAAGCGGCCGTGATCGGGCTCACGAAATCGCTCGGCAAAGAGTTGGCGAAGTCGGGTGTGATCGTCACCGCGATCGCGCCTGCCGTGATCGAGACGCCGATGAATGCAACGAACACTCCCGAAGTGCTCGCCCACCTCAGCTCCCTCATCCCGATGGGACGCCTCGGCCGGGCCGAAGAAGTCGCCGCCCTCGTGAGCTGGCTCGCGTCCGACGAGATCAGTTTCTCCACTGGCGCCGTCTACGACATCAGCGGCGGACGCGCCACCTACTGAGGAGACCCCCATGCCCGAATTCGCCAACCTCGTCGCGATCGTCACCGGCGGTGCGTCCGGTATCGGCGCGGCGGTGGCAACCCGCCTCGCCGACGGCGGCGCGTCGGTGGCCGTCCTCGACCTGAATGCTGACGGGTCCGAGCACTTCGCCGTTGCGGCCAACGTCTCCGACGACGACTCCGTCCGCGCTGCCGTCGCCGCCGTCGTCGAGCGATTCGGGCGGATCGACATCGTCGTCAACAACGCCGGCATCGGCGCGCAGG
>JBEVGZ010000223.1:0-2593 GCA_040511515.1 Microterricola sp. | reverse complement strand
ACGGGCGAGGCGAGCGCGACGCGCTTGCCGAATGAGTACTCGAGGATCGCCGGGTCGGCCTCGAGCGCGGAGGAGAGCAGCGACTCGCTGGGGATGAAGGCGACGACGAACTCGGGGCTGGCGTCCAGTCCCTCCCAGTACGTCTTCTTCGCGAGGGCATCGATGTGCCCGCGCACCGCCTTGACGTGGCGGTCGACCAGCGCCTTGCGCCGCGCGCCCTCCTCGCCGCTCGCCGTGACGGGGATCTGGCTCGCCTCGATGTAGTGCTCGAGCGGCACCTTCGCGTCCACCGCGATGGACTTGCCGCCTGGCAGGCGGATAACCATGTCGGGGCGGCCGGCGCCGGCATCCGTCGTGATCGACTGCTGGGTGTCGAAGTCGACGTACTGGGCCAGGCCGGCGGCCTCGACGACGCGGCGCAGCTGCGTCTCGCCCCACACGCCGCGCGTGCTGTTGGAACGGAGCGCGCTGGCCAGCGACTCAGTGGCGCCGCGCAGCTGCTCGTCGGAGAGCTGGGCCTGCTTGAGCTGCTCGGAGAGCGAGCCGAACTGCTCGCTGCGCTGCTTTTCAAGCTCGGCGACGGTGCTCTGCATCGTCGTGAGGGTCTCGCGCACGGGCCCGAGCGCCTGCAACACCGCGCTCTCGCGCTTCTCTCGCTCCGACTGCTCGATCCGGTCGGCACGGTGACGCTCGGCGAGCTCGGAGAACTGCAGCTTCTGGGCCTCGATCTGGGCGAGCAGGCTGTCGACGGTGGCGTCGGCCGCTGCCAGCTCCGCCCGCAGCTCGGCGTGGGCGGATGCCGCGCTCGCCCGCGTCTCCGCCAGCTGCAGCGCGTGCTGCGCGGCCATCACCTCCGGCGACAGGGCGGCTGACGCGCCGCCCGCACCGGCAGTGCGGCGCGCGAACAGCCAGGTGCCGATCACGCCGAGGGCGGCACCGAGCAGCAGACCGAGCACGAGCATCAGAAGTGGTTCCATGCTGCAAGTGAATCAGCTGCCACCGACACGGCCTGTTGCCGCTTCGGAGAGTCGGGTTGCGGGCGGCGGCGCGTTACTGCAGCGCCATCGGGCCGTGCGTGCTCGCGTGTTCGGCGACGGCGACGGGGCCGATCACTCCGACCTTCACCCGGGTGATGTGCGCGAGGCGCTCGAGGTCTTCCGCCTCATGCCTGGCCGCGGCGTGCACGATGATCGCGGCGCACGCCTCCGCATCGGCGAGGGCGTCGTGGTGGCGGAAGTCTTCGAAACCGGCGGCCATCGCGGCGACGGGCAGGCGATAGGAGTCGAGGTGGTAGGTGCGGCGGGCCACCTGCAGGCTGCAGACGTAGCGGAGGTCGGGCACGATGAGCCCGCTGGCCGTGGTGGCCGCCTTGATCACGCCGAGGTCGAAGCCGGCGTTGTGGGCGACCAGGTGGTCCCCGTCGACGAAGTCGAGCAGATCGGGCAGCTGTTCCGCCCAGTCGGCGGCGTTCGCGACATCCGCAGCGACGATGCCGTGGATGCGCGTGTTCCACTCCACGAACTCGTCGTGCGGTGGCGCCGGCTTGATGAACCAGTTCGCCTCGTCGACGACGCGGCCATCGCGCACCTTCACCAGGCCGACCGAGCAGGCCGATGCGCTGGAGGAGTTGGCGGTTTCGAAGTCGATCGCGGTGAAGTTCAGTGGCACATTGCCATGTTCTCACGCCGGGGTGACAGTGGGCTCCGCACGCCACGGAGCGCCATAAGCTGGCACGGTGAAGCACGCCAAGGTCTACCTCTTCCTCGTGCTCGCCAACCTCTTTTGGGCCGGCAACTTCATCTTCGGGGCCCTGGTGGTCACCCAGATTTCGCCGGTGTCGCTCACCTTCACGCGCTGGCTCTGCGCCGCGTTCTTGCTTGTGCCGTTGGCCTGGCTGATCGAGCGGGTCTCGTGGCGGCGGGCGCTCGCCGAATGGCGACTGCACGCGGTGCAGTCCGCGCTCGGACTTGTCGGATTCACGCTGTTCATCTACTGGGCGCTCGGCTTCACGACGCCGATCAGTGCTGCGGTGATCAGCGCGACGAATCCGGCCATGATCGCCCTCGCCGCCGCGCTGTTCCTCGGCGACCGGCTGACGGGCAGTCGGATCCTCGGTCTCGTGCTCTCGTTCGCCGGCGTGCTCGTCGTACTGAGCGGTGGCAGCGTCGCGCGCATCCTCGAGAGCGGCTTCAACCCGGGTGATCTGCTGGTCGTTGCCGCCATCCTGGTCTGGACCGCCTACTCGCTCATCGGCCGCCGTGTGACGACGCCGCCCGTCACCGCCACCGCCGTTCAGGCCGTCTTCGCGATCGTTCTGATGCTGCCGTTCGTCGTGGCGTTCGGTGTGCAGCTGCCGACGGATGCCGCCGGCTTCACCGGTCTGGCGTACATCATCCTGTTCCCCTCCGTCGCCTCCTACGCGCTCTGGAACATCGGCGCCGGGCGTATCGGGCCTGCCCGCGCCGGCATCTTCCTCAACCTGCTCCCCGTGTTCACCGTGCTCATCTCGGTTCTGCTCGGCGCCGCGCTGAGCCCCGCCCACATCGTCGGAGGCCTGCTCGTGCTCGCCGGCGTCTACCTGACGAGCAGGAGG
>JBEVGZ010000222.1:0-5179 GCA_040511515.1 Microterricola sp. | reverse complement strand
ACGGTTGAGCCGGGGCCTGGCGCGTTCGAGACATCGAGATTCGTCGTCGGCGGCAGCGCAGCCCGGCGTGCCTCGGTTGCGGCGACGCCGACCTGCGGAACGAAGCTGTCGCTGGCGATGTCGAAGAGATCGTAGTACTCGCTCGCGGTGTCCTTGAGGATCACGTCGCCGTAGGCCGCGGCCAACTGCTCCGGGGCCAACGTCAGGAACTTCGTGTCCGGCGCGACGGGCGGTGCACCGATGCTGGCCGGTGCCACCTCGGGGAACGTCGCATCGGCGGCGAGCGTGATGGCGTACTCGACCTGGTAGTTCTCGCGTGGGCTGTTCTGCTTGAGCACGAGAGTCATCGGCGCGATCGTCGGCTCGTCCTCGTTCAGGATGACGGTGACGACGGTGCGCGGCCATGTCGCGTTCTGCTGCGGCAGGATCACTTCCATCGGCGAGGCCGGGATCGGGGCCGGTGCGGCCTGCTCCGCGTAGCCCGCCCTGATCTGGTAGTTCGTCTGTCGCTCAAGCAGCGCGGGGCCGGTGAAGCGTGCCGGAAGCAACTCGGCGTTCATCGAGGTGTCTGCCTCGTTCGCGACGACGGCGATCTTGCGCACAATGCGCTCGAGCTGCGGAACGGTGACGGCGGGCGGCGGCAGCTCGTCCAGGCCTTCCGGAGTGTCGGTGAGTTCGGGGGTCGGGGTCGCAGTCGCCGACGGGGTCTCGGAGAGGTCAGGCCAGAATGAGGCGGAGCAGCCGGAGAGTACGAGCCCGGAGATGACGAGCACCGGCACGACGGCGAGGCGCGACGAGCGACCACTGATGGCCTTGCGCTGGCCGCCCGTGATCTCGTTGATCTTGATCATCTTGGGCTTGGGTGCCTTCGGGAGCTTCGGCATCCGCGGGCCCTTCGGTACGTTGCGACGCGGACCGCGAGAGCGCCGCATGTGGATCAGCGCCCACAGGTAGAGCACCAGGCCGATGAGCAACAGGATCGCGCCGCCGACGATCAGCGGCCCGGCCCACGGCGTCGAGTTGTCGAGCGGCCAGGAGATCCGCACATTCTTGGGTGCAGGCGCCGTGCCGTCGGTGGCCAGGAGCACCGAGATGCCCTCCGGCGCGTTGATTGTGTTGGAGAGCGAGTTCTCGCTCGTCCACTCGTCGAGCCAGAGATCGGAACCGCGGGGGTCTGGGTTCGGCGTCGTCGACTCTGCCCCTCCCGTTTGAAGCTCGGGCGGCACGGTCGCGTCACTCGTGAACTCCGATGTGCCGCGGACGACCTCGGAGGTGAGTTCCTTCGTGTCCTCGTCGTAGCTCAGACGCGTGTAGCTCAGGTCTCCGAGCCACGCCTCCATGTCGGCGGTGCGGCCGTATGCCATGAAGGTGTCGGTTGAACCGCGAACGGTCAGAGTCTGGGCGCCTTCATGAGCGGTCAGCGCGTCGCCGTCGATCACCGTGTACGGGCCGTTACCTGCAACAGTGGTGCTGAGCGAGACGCTTGCGGGCTCGAGAAAGACTGTGCGCTGGGCGATGCCCAGCGCAATCATGCAGGCCGCAGCAACAAATGCCACGATCGCCAAAACAAAACGCACGAATTCTCCTTTTGTGCTGTCTGAAGCCATGACCGACACCAGCACGCAGCGGGCGCAACGACGGGGGTTTCGTTGTTAACAGGTCGAAATGGCAACAGCCAAAGACATTTGACACTACCGGACATAGCTGAAAGACGCCCCAATCCGCGTGGGAACTGCCTGTGTGCCGGCGTCATTCGGTGCCAGCAAAAGCCGCTAAAATCAGTGTGGCTCGCAGCGCGATTCTCTGCGCTGCTGCGACCGTATTAAGGAGAGACATCGTGGCTACCGACGAAACCGAGTTCACCCAGGTATTCCGGGGCTACGACAAGGACGAGGTCGACAAGGCCATCCAGGGCCTGCGACGCGACCTGATCAAGTCGAACGCCCACGGTGTCGACGCGGCCAAGGAGATCAAGCGCCTCGGCGCGCGCATCGATGAGCTGAACGCCGAGCTCGAGGAGGTCGGCAGCCCCACCTTCTCCGGCCTCGGCACGAAGCTCGAGAACACCCTGCGCGTTGCGGAGGAGCAGTCGACCCGCCTCATCGCCCAGGCCGACATCGACGCGGAGAAGCTGCGCAGCTCCGCCTCCGGCGAGGTCGAGAAGCTCCGTGCGGATGCCACAGCGCTCGCCGAGCGGACCGTCAGCGACGCCCGCGCCAAGGCCGCGCGCATCCTCGAGACGGCCAGGCTCGAAGCCGACGACATCGTGGCCCGCGTTCGTGACGAGCAGGAGCTCATCACGCAGGAAGCCCTGCGCGACGCCGCCGCCATCCGTGGTGCAGTGGCTACCGAGGCAGCCGAGCTGCGTGCGACGGCCAAGCGCGAGACCGCGGCGATCCGGGCAGAGGCCGAACGCGAGGCCGCTGAGGTCGTCGTCGTCGCCAACCGCGAAGCGTCCGAGGCGCGAACCGCTGCTGCCGGCCTCGCCCAGGAGACGGAGCAGACCCGTTCGGAGGTCGCTCTCGAACTCGACCAGGCCCGCGCCGATCTCGCCAAGGAGACCGAGCAGGCACGCCTCGACCTGGCCAGGGACAACGAGCAGGCACGCCTCGACCTCGAGCGTGAGAGCGCCGAATCGCGCCAGGGCCTCGCGGCCGAGATCGCGGAGTCGCGCGCAGCACTCGCCATGGAACTCGAGCAGGCCCGGACCGATCTCTCGCGTGAGATCGACCAGAGCCGCGCCGAGATCGCCCTTGCCCGCGAGCAGGAGAAGACCGATCTGGCCCGCGAGATCGAGACCGCCAGGCTGAAGCTCAGCCACGAGTTGGAGCGCAGCCGAGCACGCCACGATGGCGACATCGAGCAGTCCCGCGCCGACCTCGCCCTCGAGCACGAGCAGGCACGCGCCGACTTCAACGCCGAGGGTGAGCAGGCACGCATCGACCTCGACAACCAGCTCGCTGCGAGCCGCAAGAAGACCGGCCACGAGGTGCAGAAGATGCGCCGCGAGATCGAACAGGCTCGAATCGACCTCGACGTCGAGCTGAAGGCACGTCGCGATGAGGCCGAGCAGGAGCACCTGCAGCGCCACCAGGAGGCCGTCGCCCAGACCCAGAAATTCCTGGATGACGCCAATGCACAGCTGGCGGAGGCCATCAGCCGCGCGAGCGAGAACCGTGCAGAGGCCGAGCGTCTCAGCAGCGGCGCCCGCGGCGAGGCGAAGGCGATTGTGGATGACGCCGAAGATGCCGCGGCACGCACCATCAGCGACGCAGAGGCCACCGCGGCCGCACGTCTGGCCGAGACGGAGGAGCGCACCCGCGCACTCGTGGCTGACGCCGAAGACCGCCTCTCCCAGATTAGGATTGAGCGCGACGCGGTCGCCGGCTACTTCGAGAGCCTGCGCGGTGTTCTCAAGCAGGCAGAACAGGTGACCTCCGAGACGGAGTGATCACACTTCCGCCGTCACGGTGGGGGTGCGTGTGAAGATTCAGAATGCTTTCCGGCTGGGGCTTGTCGCCACGCTCGGAGTCGGTCTCGGCATTCTGATCCTCGGCTCGATCGCGTCGCTGGCGACGATTCTCAGTTACATCGGCGCAGCGCTGTTCCTCTCGCTCGGACTTGATCCGGCGATCGCATTCCTTGAACGGCATAAGTTTCCGCGTTGGGCCGCGATCCTCACCGTGCTCGGTGCGGTGATCGCGGCCCTGACCGGAGTCGTCTTCGCCGTCATCCCGATCATCAGCGAGCAGATCAATCAGTTGATCGAGTTCGTGCCTGTGCTCTCACGCCGGTTCCTCTCCGGCGAGCTCGTCGTGTCGCTGCAGGAGGCCTTCCCCAACCTGCAGGTGGAGGAGATCGTCTTCGCGATGACCAAGGCGGTCAACGACTTCGTCACCAACCCCGATCAGCTCGTCGGTCTCTTCGGCGGTGTGCTGCAATTCGGCGTCGCGCTCTCCGCCGGGCTGTTCGGCATCGTGATCGTCCTGATCCTGACGCTCTACTTCGCCGGCAGTCTGCCGTCGATGAAGCGTGGCCTGTACCAGCTGGTGCCGGCCTCGCGCCGCGACCGCTTCACCGACCTGAGCGAGCAGATCAGCGAGTCGGTCGGCCGTTACGTCGTCGGCCAGGTGACGCTCGCACTCGTGAACGGGCTGCTGAGCTTCATCTTCCTCAGCATCATCAACGCGCCGTTTCCGGCGATCCTCGCCCTGTTGGCGTTCCTGTTCTCGCTGGTCCCCCTCGTCGGAACCATCTCCGGTTCCGTGCTGATCGTGCTGATCTGTCTGATCCCCGGCCTCGGTTCACCGCTCACGGCGCTGGCCGCGGCGATCTACTACCTGATCTACATGCAGGTCGAGGCCTATGTGCTGAGCCCGCGCATCATGAACAAGGCCGTCGCCGTTCCCGCATCCGTCGTCGTCATCGCCGCGCTGGCCGGTGGCTCGCTTCTCGGTCTGCTCGGCGCACTCATCGCGATTCCGACCGCCGCCGCCATCCTGCTGATCATCAAGCAGGTCGTGATCCCGCGCCAGAACGCGCTGTAGCGCGACGCGCGGCGTCGCCGGTTCTCGAACGCTGGCCTGCAGGTGCGCCTGGGGAACCAGCGCCGTGCATTCTCACGCTGGCTCGAGGGAGCAGCCGAGGAACGAGGCCGCCCCCGAAGCCCTGAGCGGCTGACCGGATCGGGGCGCCCTGGTCTCGATACGGCGAGCTCAGCCCTGCCAGATCTCGGGGAGCGGGGCGGCCGCGGGGTTCACCGCGGCGACGATCTCGTTGAGCACGCGGCTCGTCTGCTTCTCCCCCACCCACAGGTGCTTTCCGCCTTCGACGGCGATGAGTCGGGCAGCAGGCGTGACGGCAAAGCGCTCGCTTGCCTCGACCGGGCGCAGGTAGTCGTCGAACTCGGGCACGAGCACCACGAGCGGCACCGTTGCGTGCGCCCACGCGGCGAGCTCGGCGTGCGTCGCGCGGTGCAGCGGCGGCGAGAGCAGGATCGCGCCGTCGATGGCGTGTTCGAGACCGTACTTGATGCTGAGTTCGGTGCCGAAGGACCAACCGAGCAGCCACGGGTGCGGGAGTCCGCGTTCCGCGACGAACGCCATCGCGGCGGCGACATCCGCGCGCTCGTCGACACCGTCCCCGAATGATCCGTCGCTGGTGCCGCGTGGCGAACTCG
>JBEVGZ010000221.1:0-3612 GCA_040511515.1 Microterricola sp. | reverse complement strand
CCCGGCAGGCGAAGGCGCACCCCTGGCCCGTGTCAGTCGCGTTGGCCCGCGTTCCTACATCGGCCTCTGCGAGCAACGGTGGCCATGGCAGCCGGCGCGGCTCTCGGCGGCTGGGCAGGCAGGCGGCGCGCCGCCCTGGCCGGAGGCAACGGTGGCCATGGCAGCACCGGACGCGGCCCGCGGCCCCCGCCGAAGCTGCGACACTAGAAGGTCTCACTTCTTTCGACCGCACGGACACCTCATGCCCCACTCCCTCACCGATCTGCAGATCGCGCGCCTCGTCGGGGCCCAGGCGTTCTCCCGCGGCGAGAACTTCGCCGAGCACGGGCACGTCGGCCGCATCACCTGGGCGGCGTCGGGAACGCGCGTGTTCGCGACGATCGCGGGCAGCGGCCGCAACAGCTACGTCGCCAGCGTCTCGTTCCACCGCGCGGCATCCGGAGAGCTCGTGAATCCGGTCGGCTCGTGCACCTGCCCGATCGGCAGCAACTGCAAGCACGTCGCGGCACTGCTCATCGCGAGCCGGGCGGGCAAGCCGGGCGAGGAGAGCGCACAGACTCCCGGTGCGGATGCCGCGGCCGCTGGTACCCCGAGCACCGACGGCACAGCCGGCCCCGCCGCGAGCTCGGCCCGCAGCTGGCAGAAGGCCCTCGCGCCGCTCACCGCGAGCGGCAGGCCGCTCGAGACCGGAACGCCCCTCGCCCTGCAGTTCGAGCTCCGCGCGCCGGAGCGCAACTGGCGCGCCCCGGCCGACCCGCTGGCGCCCCCGCGGCTCGGCGTGCGCCCGATGACGCTCGGCACGAGCGGCCGCTGGATCAAGGGCAACCTCAGCTGGCAGAACCTCGGCTACTCCACCGGCGTCAATCTGGCCCAGCGCGCCATCCTCACCCGCATCCACGACGAGTGCTCGCGTGCCACGGCGCAGCAGTACTCCGCCGGCGAGTGGTTGCACCTGGAGTCCTTCCCGTCGCCGGCTTTGTGGAGCCTGTTGCAGCAGGCGAGCGCTGCCGGCATCGCCCTCATCAGCTCGAGCAAGAAGCAGGACCCCGTCGCGTTCTCCGGCGAAGCGGCGGAGCTCTCGCTCGACATCACCCGCGGCGAGGCCGGGCTCACCATGACGCCCTCCTTCTCCCTCGGCGATCGCCCCCTCGATGCGCGCGCGCTGATTCTGCTGGGGAACCCGGCACACGGCATCGCCAGCTGGGTCGACGAGGCACCGAGCAAGCACAGCTCGGCGGCATCCGCCCCGTCCACCGAGGCGGCGCTCACGCTGGCCAGGCTCTCTGCGCCCATCGGCCCGGCGCTGCGCGAACTCGCGGCGGCCGGAACCCCGCTCGTCGTGCCGCCGAACGATGAGAAGCAGTTCCTCGCCGAGTACTACCCGCACCTCCGCGCGCAGCTCAGCCTGAGCAGCAGCGACGGCTCCTTCGAGCTCGCCGCGGTGCCCGAACCGCATCTCGTGCTGAGCGTCACCAGCCTGCCGGACGCGCGCATCCAGCTCGGCTGGAGCTGGCGCTACCTGACGCGAGACGCGGATGCCGGCACGGCAGGCAGCGAGCAGAACACCGCCTTCGTGCGCACCCTGCACCCCGGCGTGGGCATGCCCGGCGCGGCCGGCTACCGCAATGCCGCGCGGGAGCAGGAGATTCTCGAGGCCATCCGCCCGGTGCTCGAGCGCTTCCCCGCCCTCGTCGAGGCCGCGCCGCCGGGCTGGTCGGGCGCGGCCCCGGCCGGCACGGTGCCTGGCGGGACGCCAGGCGCGGCCCGCTTGGCCGAGAGCTCGACCCTGGCCGGCTCCGCGATGCTCGACTTCCTCGCCACCGCGGTGCCGGAGCTTGAGGCCGACACCGATCTCTCCGTGGTCTTCAGCGACACCATGCCCGAGTACCGCGAGGCGGCCGAGCCACCCCTCATCACCCTCGCCACCCACGAACGGCCGGACGATCGCGACTGGTTCGACCTCGCGGTCGAGATCACCGTCGACGGCGAGAAGATCCCATTCGACGACCTCTTCCGGGCTCTCGCCGGCGGGCAGGACGTCATGATCCTGCAGAACGGCACGTGGTTCAGCCTCGACCGGCCGGAACTGCAACAGCTGCGCGTGCTGATCGCCGAGGCACGCAGCCTGCAGGAACCGCACGCACACGGGCTCGGCATCAGCCGGTTCCAGACCGAGCTCTGGCAGGAGCTCGTCGAGCTCGGCGTCGTCGGCGAGCAGGCCGAGGCCTGGCGGGAGACCGTCGCGGGACTCGCCTCCGGTGCCGCCATCACGGCGAGGGCGCTGCCGGAGACGGTGCACGCCCAGCTCCGCCCGTACCAGCAGCAGGGCTTCGAATGGCTGAGCTTCCTCCACGATGCCGGACTCGGCGGTGTGCTGGCCGACGACATGGGACTCGGCAAGACGCTGCAGGTGATCGCGCTGATCGCCGAGGCGCGCCGAGCTGAGGGCGACGCCGAGGCGGGCGCCGCGGCATCCGCTCCGCCGTTCCTCGTCATCGCGCCGACCAGCGTCGTGCCCAACTGGGCGGCCGAGTGCGCCCGCTTCGCGCCGAGCCTCAAGGTGGTCGCGATCACGGCGACCTCGTCCAAGCGCTCGGGGGCACTCGCCGCGGCGATCGCCGACGCGGATGTCGTGATCAGCTCGTACACGCTGTTCCGGCTCGACTTCGAGGAGTACGACAGGCAGCAGTGGGCCGGCCTGCTGCTGGACGAGGCGCAGTTCGTGAAGAACCACCAGTCCCGCGCGCACCAGTGCGCCAGGCGGCTGCGTGCGCCGTTCAAGCTCGCGATCACGGGAACGCCGCTCGAGAACAACCTGATGGAACTCTGGTCGCTGTTCTCGATCACCGCGCCGGGGCTGTTCCCGACCCCGAGCACCTTCGGCGAGTACTACCAGCGCGCGATCGAGCGCGACGGCGACGAGGAGCGCCTGGCGCAGCTGCGCCGCCGCATCCGCCCGTTCATGCTGCGCCGCACCAAGGACGAGGTGGCCACCGACCTGCCGGAGAAGCAGGAGCAGGTGCTCGAGCTCGAACTGCACCCGAAGCACCGCAAGGTCTACGAGACCCACCTGCAGCGGGAGCGGCAGAAGGTGCTCGGACTCATCGAAGACATGAACACGAACCGCTTCGAGATCTTCCGCTCGCTGACGATGCTGCGCCAGCTCAGCCTCGACGCCAGCCTCTACGACGAGAAGTACTCCGACGTCCCGTCGACCAAACTCGACGCCCTGCTCGAGATGCTCGACGACACCGTGGCCGAGGGGCACCGCACCCTCATCTTCAGCCAGTTCACCGGCTACCTGGCGAAGGCCAGGGCGAGGTTGGATGCCGCGGGCATCGCGTACTCGTACCTCGACGGTTCGACGCGGAACCGCGCGAAGACGATCGCCGAGTTCAAGGACGGCACGAACCCCGTCTTCCTGATCAGCCTGAAGGCCGGCGGCTTCGGTCTCAACCTCACCGAGGCCGACTACGTGATCCTGCTCGACCCGTGGTGGAACCCGGCGACAGAGGCGCAGGCCGTCGACCGCACCCACCGCATCGGCCAGACCAAGAACGTCATGGTCTACCGCCTCGTCTCCAAGGACACGATCGAGGAGAAGGTGATGGC
>JBEVGZ010000220.1:0-3266 GCA_040511515.1 Microterricola sp. | reverse complement strand
CGAGATTGATGACGTGGTGACCGGATGCCGCAAGCTCCCGCACAACCGTGCGGCCGAGCTTGCCTGATCCTCCTGTGACGGCGATACGCATGCGTCGATCCTGTCACAGCGTGGCTCAGCGGGGTTTCGACAGACTCAACCTGCGGGTTCGCAGACCAACGCTGATCGAGTAGGCCGTCTGCGGCCGTATCGAGATCCCGGCGGCCTTGATCTCGATACGCTCGTTCCTCGCTACTCGATCAGCGGAGTGGAAGCGGCGGCGCGGCTCAGATGATGAAGTCGGGGGTGACGGCGCCGCTGGCCGACGTGCGGGTGGCCGCGGCAGCCGTGCCGTAGGAGGCCGTCACGAGGATCGGCATGTGGTCGGAGGTGCCGCGCGGCAGCGTCTCGACGCTCTCGATGTCGAGACCGACGGATGTCGCCAGGTCGAAGTGCCCGCGGAAGAACTTGTACCGCGTGTAGGTGCGCTTGTCGCTGAGGGTGAGGTCGTAACCGGCCTCCCGCACCTTGTTCGTCAGGTTCTCCTTGAACACGGGGTAGTTGTAGTCGCCGACCATGATCGTCGGCAGGCCGGGCCCGAGCTGCCAGAGCTCGCCGAGGGCGGAGTGGATCTGATGCCGGCGCAGCGAGTTGAGCGCGGTGAGCGGCGCCGCGTGGAAGGAGGCGACGATGAGCTCGCGCTGCCCCTCGCGGTCGTAGAGCCGCGTGCCAATGAGGCGCTCGTGCGCGGGCGTGAGCAGCCGGTCGTGCAACGACTTCTTGAGCGAGAAGGTGCGGGTCTCCAGCGCCTCGAAGCGGTCGTGCCGGTAGTAGACGGCCAGCCCGAGCCGGTTGCGCGTGGTGGAGTCCGCGAGCTTCAGCTCGCCGATCGCCGGCGGCATGTCCTGCGTGTCGAGCTCCTGCAGACAGAGCACATCGACCGCGTAGCGCTCGCACAGCGCAACAAGTTCACCACTGGCGCTGTGCTTGCGCAGGTTGTAACTGATGATCTTCACAACACACCCATCACGATCGCCGAACCCCACCAGCCTAAACCTCGACCCAGCTTCCGAGACGCGGACTCAGGGAACTCGCGGCGCGGAACTTTCTGCGGCTCCCCCTGCTGCGCTCTCCGCGGTGCGGTCGGCTGCGGCGCTCGTTCCCGCACTGTCGGCCGCGCGATCCGCCGCAGCGCCCGCCGCATTCGATGCACTGTGTCGGCGCTGCGTGGCGAGCTCTTCGAGGTCTTCCATCTGCAGCAGCTGCATGCGGATGAGGCGTTCCTCTGCGTAGTTCTCGCCGAGGTCGACGGGCTCCTGCTGCTCGGCGAGGGTCGACACGACGACGTCGCCGACCTCCTCCCATGCGGCCACCCTGGCCGCCTCGACGATGCCGTTCACGTACTCGTCGTCGGCGCTCAACTCGATGAGTTTCGCGGCCAGGCCGGAGTAGCTCTGCTCGCGCAGCTGCAGGTTGCTGACATCGCTTCGCCGGTAGTCGTGGTGCCCCCGCGCGAGGCCGGGGCTCTCGCGCGCGTGCCGACGTTCCCCGCCGATCCGCAGCGCCTGATCCTGCGCCTCGGCGGCGAGCCTGGCGAGGTTGGTCCGCACGACGCCGGCGTAGCGCTCGACGTCGAAGTCACGGTCGCCGCGCAGGGCGCCGATGATCACCTGGTTCTTCGTCTCCATCCGGGTGGCGTACTCGGCGAGGAGCAGCCCCTCGTCGATGGCCCGGTCCAGTGAGATCCGCTTGGGCGCGGGCAGCGCGCTCGGGTCGAACTTCGCCATCTTCCTGCGCTTGCGCCAGAGTCGCATGCTCTCTCCTTCCCGCGTGAATGGTGCGCTGAGGGGTGGGTGGTGGTGAGGTGGGTGGTGTTGCGGATGTTGCGTTGGGGATGTTGGGTTGGCGTGTGCCGGGCGATCGCACCGGCGCCGACGACCTTGGGGCCGACGAGCTTTAGAGGGAGCCCTGGATCTCGTTGCCGGCCGGCAGCGGGATGAGCCGGGTCACCTCGACGGGTGCGGCGAGCAGGCCATCGAGGGCCTGGATGAGCGTGGCCACGGCATCCGCCTCGTCGTGCGCCTCGTGGTGCTGCAGCGACTCCCACTTCTCGATCATCACGAGCGTGCCGTCCGGCGCCTTGTGCAGCGCGTAGATCTCGCAGCCGGCCTCCTCGTGGGAGGCGGCGATGGCGGGCAGCAGCGCAGCGTACACGGCGTCGAACTGGCCCTCTGCTGGGGTGAATACGGCGGTGACAACGATGGCTTCAGTCATGATCACTTCAGCCTATCGGCGGGGCCGGTGAGAACGCGGTTGTTTCGACCGCACTCGTCTCAACCGCGCTCGTCTCAATAGCGGCATCCACGAGGCCGATGAAGGCGCTGAGCTCGGCGAGCCCGGCCGGTGTCACCGGCAGGTACTCGATGAGCTCCGGCGAGTAGAGCAGATAGGCCGCCCACTTCGCGCGGGAGATGGCGACGTTGAGGCGGTTCTTCATGATCAGGAAGCCCATGCCGCGCGGCACATCGGCCGCCGACGACGCCGCGAGGCTCACGATCGCGATCGCCGCCTCCTGGCCCTGGAACTTGTCGACCGTGCCGACGCGCACCTCGCCGAGCCCAGCGGCGACCAGTGCCTCGTGCACGAGCGCGAGTTGAGCGTTGTACGGCGTGACCACGATCACGTCGCGCTGCTCGAGGGGACGCGACATCCGCGCATCGGATGCCGCCTCGCTCCAGGCCCGGCCGAGGGCCCCGCGCACGATCTCCACGATCGCGGCCGCCTCCTCCGCGGACTCGGTCGCGTTGCCGCTGTGCGCCACCGTCACCGCGTGCAGGCCGGGCGTGATCCCGTCGAGCCGTCGCTCGGCGGCGACCGGGTGCGCGTGCAGCGCGCCCTCGTAGCTGAGCGCTGAGACGGGTGCCGTGACGGCCGGGTGCATGCGGCGACTCTCGGCCAGGAAGAAGCCGAACTCGGGCGGCAGCACGTCGTGGCCGGCGCTCACCCAGCCGAGCGCGGACTGATCGACCGGCTCCGGGTGCGTGCCCTGGCTGACCTGCGGCAGCTGCTGCGGGTCGCCGAGCAGCAGCACGGTGTCGGCGGCGACGCTGGCCGCGATCGTCGAGGCCAGCGAGAACTGGCCGGCCTCGTCGACGACGAGCAGATCGAGCGAGCGCCGCGGAACCCTCGCCGGGTTCGCGAAGTCCCACGCGGTGCCGCCGACGACGAAGCCGGATGCCGCGTGCTCGAGCGCGAACAGCAGCTGGCCGTCCTTCGGCAGCGCGGTG
>JBEVGZ010000219.1:0-2771 GCA_040511515.1 Microterricola sp. | reverse complement strand
CCTCGGCACGCACATCGCGCGCAGCTCGTGGTTGCGCGACGGCCTGCCGCTCAGTGAGGCCACCCGACGACTCTGCGCTCGCTGGCGCCCGGGAGTGACCCTGATCCCGGCCACCGACGACGAGGTGCCGACGCTCGTCACCGTCGCCGCGGACGCCAGCTCAGACGACGCCCCCGGCGGCACGCGCCGGCTGCACTTCGAGGAGTGGTGGGTGCGGCACCGCGCCGCCCTGCCCGCCCTCGCCTTCACCCAGGAGGGCGTCTCCGCCGCACGCCCGGCCCCCGGCGTGCTCGAGGCGATCGCGGATGCCGACCTCGTGCTGTTCGCGCCGTCGAACCCGGTCGTCTCGATCGGCACGATCCTCGGCATCCCCGGCATCGCGGACGCCGTGCGGCGGACCGCTGCCCCCGTCATCGCCGTCTCCCCGATCATCGGCGGCTCGGTCGTGCGCGGCATGGCCGATGCCTGCCTCCACGCGATCGGGGTCGACACGAGCGCTCTCGCCGTCGCCGAGCACTACGGTGCGCGCGGCTTCGAGCCGAGCGGCGGGCACGGCGGCGGGCACGGCGCCGGGCCCGGTGCCGGCGGGCTCATCGACGGCTGGCTCGTCGACCCGGCCGACGCGGCGGCCGCCGCAGGGCTGGAGGCGGCCGGAATCCGCCCGCTCGTGCGCCCGCTCTGGTTCCACTCCGTCGAGGAGACGGCGGCGATCGCCGCCGATGCCATCGCGCTGGCCGGAACCGTTCCGCTGGGCTCGACCGCGCGGCGCTGAGGCTCCGCTCAGTCCTGGCGCTGCAGGAGTCCGCGCCGTTCGGCGACGACGAGTGCTGCAGCGCGGTCGCGCACGCCGAGTTTGGCGTAGATCGAGGCGATCTGGCTCTTCACCGTGTTCGGCGAGACCGAGAGCGCAGCGGCGATCGACGCCGTCGACCCTCCGTCGGCGAGCGCGCCGAGCACGACGCTCTCCCGCCCCGACAGCTCGGCGATCGACTCGGAATCGGGGTAGAACGGTGCGACGGCGCGGATGCCGGCCTCCGCGGCATCCGGCAGCGCCGAGTTGATCGCCGCGAGCAGGGTGTGGAGCGACGCGGTCGGGATCGTCAGGTAGGCGCGCCAGTTCTGCCGTCGGGTCGCGAGCGCGTGCGCCTGCGCGAAGGTCGCGGCCGCCCCGCGGCTCGCGCCGACGCGCAACTGCGCCTCGGCCGCGACGAAAAGCGCCTCAAGCTGGTCGCCATGCCACGTGCGCGTCGAGTTCACGGCGCGCAGCGCCAGACGCGCCGCCTTCTTGCTCTGCCCGCCGTAGAGCAGCGCTCGCGCGAGCGGCAGCATCAGCTCCGGCACCTCATCCGCTTTCGCGGCGAAGAGCGTGTTGGCAGCGGTCTCGAGCACGTCGACGGCCCGGCCAGCCTCCGCGCTCGCGATCAGCCCGTCCGCGCGGGTGCGGGCGAGCATGAGTGCGCCACCGCCCGTGCCGATCCGGCCGATCAGCGTCTGGGCGCGCTCCACCCTGTCGAACTCGGCGAGCATCACGACGGGGTCTCCGAAGGTGAGCTCGTGGCGTGCCGCGGCGGTGGCGATGAAGGGCCACATCTCGAGCGGCCCGGAGCCGTTGCCCATGGCCGCCGACGCCGCCGCCGCACGCTGGCGGTCGAGTCGTTCCGTCGCCAGCAGCGTCTCCGCCACCCGCGCAGGAGCTCGCGTGACCGAGTCGTGCCAGCGGGTCGCCCCCGTCGGCCTTCCCAGGGCGAGCCAGTCCGCAGCCTCCCCCTCTGAGCCCAGCAGCACGTTGCAGAGGGCGAGGTGAGACGTGGCGTTCGCGGTGACGTGCTCGGCATCGATCCCGGCACCGACCGCGAGTTCATAGGCATCGGTCGCCAGCGCGATCGACTCCGACAGCTCATCGACCAGTAGCAGCGTCACGGCGCGCTGCAGCTGCCACCACGCCCGGTTCGAGTCGGTCGGCAGCTCGCCGCGTCCCGCCCGCAACCGCAGCTCGCCCTCGACGTTGTCTGCCGTGTCTCGGGCGGCTTCGATCGCCCCCGTCACGCGCTGGTGCACGACGACCGCGCTCATCAGGCCGATCAGGCCATCGGCGGTCGGAACCGCCGTCAAGGCCGATGCCAGCTTCCTGGCCGTCCCCGTTGCCGAGCGCAGCCAGATGCCCGCGCCGTCTCCGGAGGATGCACCGATGCTCGCGAGCACCACCTGGGCCAGCCGCAGCCCGGGGTACTGTTGCACGGCCTCGTCCGGCAGGCCGGAATAGGCGGCGACGGATGCCGCGAAGTTGCGATTGAGCAGGCCGAGGCTGTGCCGGGGCCACAGCGTCGCCATCAGCTCCCAGTCCTCGCCGGCCCTGGCGTGCGTCAGCGCGATCCAGATCTCGTCCCGCCCACCGTGGCTGACGAGGCCATCGGCGAAGAGTCGATTCCAGCGGCGGTACTCCGCGGCGTGCGTGCTGCGGGTGTCGTGCTCGAGAACCGTGCGAATGGCGGACACGAGCCGGAGGCGGCCTGGAGCATCACCGGCCAGCGACTGTTCGAAGAGCCCCAGCTCGCCCAAGGCCCGCACCAGCGTGTCGTCGAAGGTGCTGCCGTCGTGCGTCGCCATGAGCTCACGGTGGCGCGGTACGAGCACGGGGGCCAGCGACATCCGGCGCAACACCGATTGCGCCCGTGCATCGGCGATCGCCGCATCGACCGCGGCGCGGATCCAATTCGCGACCGGGGGCAGCGCGATCAACGCGGTCGGATCGACGGGCCTGCCCGCCGACG
>JBEVGZ010000218.1:0-4763 GCA_040511515.1 Microterricola sp. | reverse complement strand
CGTTCTGGTTGATCCACTCCACCTGGTTCTCAAGCAGCAGCAGCGTGGAGAGGGCCGGGGTGTTCAGCGTCTGGTTGAGGCGCGAGTTGTCGACGGCGTTCTTCAGGCTGAGGAACTCGGGGATGTAGCGGCCGCTGGCGGCGACGCGCTCGACGCGCTCGATCGCCGCCGGCGAGAACAGCGCGAACCAGAGGCCGCCGTCGGAGGCGAAGTTCTTCTGGGGTGCGAAGTAGTAGACGTCGGTCTCGCTGAGCTCGAAGTCGATGCCGCCGGCGGCGCTCGTCGCATCGATCACGGTGAGGGCACCGGCATCGCCGGCCACGCGGGTGATGGGCGCGGCGGCGCCTGTCGAGGTCTCGTTGTGCGGCCAGGCGTAGACGTCGACTCCGGCAACGGCCTCCGGGGTGGCGATGGAGCCGGCATCCGCCTTGCGCACATCGGGTGCCTCAAGCCACGGGGCGCCAGCCGCGGTGGCGAACTTGGAGCCGAACTCGCCGAAGCTCATGTTCTGGCTGCGGCGCTCGATGAGTCCGAAGGATGCCGCGTCCCAGAACGCCGTCGAGCCGCCGTTGCCGAGAACGACCTCGTAACCCTCCGGAGCACGGAAGAGCTCGCCGAGTCCTGCGCGCACACGGCCGACGAGGTCCTTGACCGGGGCCTGGCGGTGCGAGGTGCCGAGAATGGCGGAGCCGGCACCGGCAAGGTAGTCGAGCTGTTCGCGACGGACCTTGGACGGCCCGCATCCGAATCGACCATCGGCGGGCAGGAGGGCGGCGGGAATCGTAATCTGCGGCATGAGAAGAGTCTAAGTGGGCACCGCGGGGCAGGTAGTCTTGTTACCTGCGTGCACGAAGCGCTGTGCACGCGAGCGTGAGTTATGTATGGGGAGGCGCGAATGACGGATCTCATCGACACCACGGAGATGTACCTCCGCACGATCCTGGATCTCGAGGAAGAGAACATCGTGCCGTTGCGTGCACGTATTTCGGAACGCCTCGGACACTCGGGCCCGACCGTCTCGCAGACGATCGCCCGGATGGAGCGCGACGGACTCGTCGTCGTCTCCGGCGACCGCCACCTCGAGCTCACCCACGACGGTCGCAGCAAGGCCGTGCACGTGATGCGCAAGCACCGTCTGGCTGAGGTTCTGCTCTCGGAGGTCATCGGCCTGGAGTGGGAACTCGTGCACGACGAGGCCTGCCGCTGGGAGCACGTGATGAGCGAGCAGGTGGAGCGTAAGCTCCTCGAAATCCTCAAGTTCCCGACCGAATCGCCCTACGGCACGCCGATTCCCGGCCTCGAGGAGCTCGGCCAGCCGCCCGCCGCCCCGTTCATGACGGGCGTCGAGAGCATCGTCGACCTCGTCGGGCGCGACACGGAGCCCGTGCAGGCCGTCGTGCGCCGTCTCGGTGAGCCGGTGCAGTTCGATCCAGAGCTGCTCCTGCAGCTCAAGCAGTCCGGTGTGATGCCCGGCGCCACCGGAACATTCTCCGCCGCCGGCTCCTATGTCCTGGTGCAGGTTGACGGTTTCGGTGAGGGTCTGGAGCTTCCCAACGAAGTTGCCATCCACATTTTTGTGACCGCCGAATCCCAGTAACCACGCGGCATTGACCGTGGCAAGCGTTACCATTTCGTTAGAAACGGCGTGTTCGGATGTGACATCGCCCAGGTCAACGGGTAACCTCGGTTCAGTCCCACTGACCAGAAGCCGGTCGATGGACTCGAGAGCAGACGTCCCCCAGACCCGTCTCTGATCTCGAAACAATACGCGTATGCGCATTGGACGGGGCAGCTACCTAGTGCTGCTGGGGCGCCGGAGGTAACTTTGGCTCTATTAGGTTCCAAGCGCTCTCGTAGGGGCGGCTCTCACAGTTCAACAAGTAACGCACTGGTCCCCGCTGCAGGCACTGCCGCAGCGACCCGGGCCGTGATGCCCCCGGAAGCCATGCGCCGCAAGCCGCGCAGCAAGGGCCTCCGCAACACCGTCGTGGTGTCGCTCTCCTTCGGCATGATCGCAACGATCGCCCTGCCCGCGTATGCCTTCGCGCCCGGGTCCGGTGACCCGGAGTTTGCGGCATCCGCGGCCAGCTCGCTCTCCAAGGCCGAGGCCCAGGACGTGAAGGTCGACAAGCAGGCCGCGAACATCACCGTCTCCGCCGACGGCTACGACGCCGTCAGCCAGGCCGATATCCAGGCCGCTGCCGACGCACAGGCCGCCGCAGAGCGCGCCGCAGAGGTGGCAGCGCAGATGACCTCGTACGCCGCGTCCTACTCCGGCCCGTCGGTCGGCGACGTCCTCGCGAACCCGCCGTACCCGAGCTACGACCTCGCCTCCGTCTACAACGTGGCGCTGCAGTACCAGGGCGTCCCCTACGTCTACGGCGGCGCGACGCCGGCCGGTTTCGACTGCTCCGGCTTCGTCATGTACGTCTTCGCCCAGTTCGGCGTCTCGCTGCCGCACTCCTCGAACGGTCAGGGTGCAGCGGGAACGCGCATCGCGATCGAGGACGCCCAGCCGGGCGACCTCGTGATCATGGAAGGCCACGACGGCTTCTATGCGGGCAACGGCAACATCCTGCACGCCCCATACGAGGGTGCTTCCGTGCGGGTGCAGCCGATCTGGACCAGCGACTATTACATCGTGCGCATCGGCATCTAGGGCCGAACACGCGACAGAAAGGCGAGCGGATGCCATGGCGTCCGCTCGCCTTTTCGCTGCCGGCCGGGGTCTCCCCGATCGGTGAATATTCGGTGACGATCGGAGCCGGCGGCGCGCTGCTGTACGACTGCGGCGGAAAAGTGGTTTAGCCTGAAGCCCTGACGTACTGAGAGATTCTCGGAGAGCCAATGGACAGGGCACGGAACATTCACACCACGGATGCCCGCTGCCTGTTTGCCCGGAGGCACAGCAGTCACACACGCCCCAGCCACCCGAGTGGCTCGAAGGACACTGTCGATATGACGGTGTCCTTTTCTGTTTAACACCGCGTGTGCGACCGCTCGCTTCGTGCCCTCATTCGTCGGGAGAGTCGAATGGCTGCAAGCCGTGCAGCCTGCTTCGAGAGGGAGACCATGCACACACTGGTGTTGAATGCCGGGTACGAACCGCTCGCCGTCGTGAGCTTCAAGCGGGCGCTGGCGCTCGTGATGAATGACAAGGCGCGCGTCTTGCAGATTGACACCGGGCACCCGGTGTGGGCCACCTCCGGGGTGTGGGATCGACCGTCCGTGATCCTGCTCACACGCTATGTGCGCATTCCGCGCGGGCGTGCGACGCCGGTGAGCCGCCGGGGAGTGCTGCGCCGCGACGAGCACCGCTGCGCGTACTGCGGCAAGTCGGCCAGCACGATCGACCACGTGCTGCCGCGCTCACGGGGTGGGCGCGACACCTGGGAGAACCTCGTGGCGTGCTGCCTGCGGTGCAACAACGTCAAGAGCGACCGCACGCCGGCCGAGATGGGGTGGGAACTGCGCTTCACGCCCTACGTTCCGCGGGAGGGCGGCTGGCGGGTGCGCGGCACAGAGCGGACGCTGCCGGAGTGGGACGCGTTCCTCGAGCCCGCGGCGTAGCGCCGCTCGGTTGCAGCGGCATCCGACATCAGGCTCACCCAATATGCGTGATGGCCGTGGCCTGACGGCGCTCTAGAGTCGCTGCAACGACCGATGGCACCGCCGGACGGCTGAGCTGCCGCAGGGGAAGACAGGAGATCTGAGATGGCTGATAAGGCATATATCGCGATTGCGGCGCAGTACGCCACGGAGGACGAGGCTGTTGCCGACTTCGAGAAGATCCACGAGCACTACAAGTCGACGGACAAGCACGGCTCATTTGACGCGGCGGTGATCAAGCGCGACCTGGACGGCACGCTCAGCATGCCGAAGCGGGATGACGATGGCAAGCACCGTGGGGCGGGGAAGGGGCTGGCCATCGGACTTGCCGGCGGACTCGCCGTCGCACTGTTCCCGGCCGTCGCTCTCGGCGGCGCGCTCGTGGTGGCCGGCGGATCGGGCGCCGGCATCGGTGCGCTGGCCGGGCACATCTCGCGCAAGACGCCATCGAAGGATCTCGAGGCGATCAGCGAGACGCTGGATGCCGGCAGCGCCGGCGTCGTGGCCGTCGTCGACCCGGCCGAGAGCGCCACGGTGCAGGGTCTGCTGACGAATGCCACCCGGGTGACCGTCAAGGATCTGTCCGTTGACGACGAGGAACTCGACGCGGAGGTCGACGAGGCATACGAGTAGCTAACTCTCAAGGCGCGGCTGAAGCTTGCCGAATTGGGTGGTGACAAGGTCACGGCGCTCCCGTACTGTTGGCGAGGTTGGGGTCTTCGGACCCCCGCACCCAGCCCCCGAGTACGACGCGCCGCGGCAGTGAATTGCCCCGGCTCGCGTGCAGCCTAAGGACCCCGCGTGACAGAAGCCGCATCGAGCCGACTCAATGGTGAGTCGAGCACGGATGCCGCCCTGCCGAGCAGGCGCGAGATGCGCGAGCAGTGGGCGCGCGAGGCTGCCGAGGCAGCCGCGGTCGAGTCGGCAGCGGGTGAGTCGGCCGCGATCGAGGTAGCGGCGGTAGACGTGGCCGCGGCTGCCGATGATGTTGCCGTGGTCGGCGGCGGCGGCGAGGCGGCGGTCGTCGCTCTGCCCGAGCCGCGTGTGGCTGACGTTCCGGCGGTGCCCGGGCCCGCCGCCGCCGGTGGGCGCGCGCGCCGCGCCAGCGTGCAGCCCGCGGCCGCGGCCACCGCCCCGCGGCGTGCGGCCATGGC
>JBEVGZ010000217.1:0-3771 GCA_040511515.1 Microterricola sp. | reverse complement strand
AGGCCGCCGGGCAGCCCGATGCGGCCGATGCCGTCGGGGAGAAGCGCCGCCGCGTTGCCAAGCGCGACAAGTCCGCCAAGGCCGACAAAGGCGCGTAGCCCGGCTGCGTCCCTCGCGAGTTGGCGCACATGGCCCCTTGCGCACGCGCGAAGGGGCCATTTGAGCCAACTCGCGGCGGGCTGGATCAGGCGGAGGAGCGGCGGGCGGCGATCGCACGCTGCGCCCGGCGCAGCAGTCCGACCAGGCCGAACAGCAGCACGATGACGCCGATCGCCAGAGCGCCGTAAAGGGCGAGCGTCGCCGGCTCGAGGCTCGTGACCCACTCGATCAGTTCGAGGCGGTGCTCCGGCGAGAGCACCACGTAGAGCGCGCCGCTGGCGAGCGCGGCGAACACGAGCCCCCACACGATGGCCGCCCACCGTGTGCGCGGGCCGTGTCCGGCGGCCCGTGTGTCTGTGGGGGCTGGGGCGGCGGAGGCGGTTCCCGCCGGCCCGGTCTCTGTGCTGGCGGTGGTGCCGCCGGTGGAGGTGCCGCCGTCGGCGGCAGCCGTGAACAGCGACTGCACCGGCGTGGCTGCGGCGGCGTCCGGCATCGGGACGGTGACGGCAAGCGAGTCGGCCGGGTTCTCGTTGGCTGTGCTCATGAGTGTGTCCTATCCGGGGAACTGCGTGATGAAGATGGAACCGCGCGTGAGCGTGGCGTCGATGGTGAGGTCCGCCGGGTCGTCTGGGCTGATCGTGCCGATCCGGAGGGTGTGTGTTCCGGATTCGCTCGGGGGCGTGAGCACCCTGCTGTCGGCGTCGCCGTCGTTGTCGTGCCGGGTGAGGGTGATCGTCTCATCGGCGTCGATTGCTGCGTCGAGCTCGAGTGATGCGCCCGGGTCCATCTGGATGTAGAGGTCGCCGTTGGCCTTGGTGATGGTCATGGTGCCGGGGGCGCTGTTGCTGTTCTCGTGGTCGTAGACCCACACCGTCAACGCTCCAAAGGGCTGCGTCACCGATTCCGGTGCCGACGTGCTGCTGACGAACTCGCCCGGCCAGAGCAGCGTACTCCCTCGTGGGATCAGCGCGGAGACCAGCCCGATGAGGAGCAGCGCCATGGTGACGGCGGCGAGGAAGCCGCTGCGGCGGCGCGCGATGCCGGCGATGATCATGGAGACGGATGCCACGAGCGCAGCAACCAGGACACCGATGGTCGCGGCATAGTCGGCGTTCTCTGGGCTGCCCATGGCGGCGATGGCGCTGCCGGCGCCGGCGACGAGGGCAGCGCCGAGAGTGAAGAAGACGGCGGAGGCGCTGGCGCGGGGGCGTTCGAGCTTGCGCAGGCGGCGGTGCTCGGCGGCCTGGGCGGCGAAGGCCTGCGAGCGGGCCTTGTTCTCGGCGGCCCACTGCGAGCGGGCCGCCTTGTCGGCGTCGGACTGCGCCCGGTTGAACCGTTCGCGTTCGATCCGCCATGCCTCGTGCTGCAGCTTCCACGCGGCGAGCTCATCGACGGATGCTCCGGCGCCCGGCGGGGCCGGCTCGGGCCCGGCCGCGGACGTTGCGGCGGTCGACGCGGTCGCGGAGGCCGTCGAGGCTGCATCGCTCGAGGCAGTTGCGTCCGACTCTGTCGAGGCGGCCTCCGCGGCGGCGCTCGCCGACGAGGTGGCGTCGCCCGTGGTGGTGGCGGCGGCATCGGAGTCCCCCGACCGGATGCCGCCGCCGTCTGTGGCCGGGGCGGTGCTGTACGCGGCGAGGGTGGTCGGCGACGGTGCACCCCCACCCCGGGAGTTCGCGTTGCTGCGTCGCACGAGCCACACCACGAAGACGGTGATGGCTGCCAACGCGGCGATGTTGAAGATGGTGGCGATCACCGAGGAGCCCGACCAGCCCCAGAACCAGCCGCCCGTCGTCCAGAGGTTTCCGGCGACCACGGACTGCGCCGCGGCGTTCAGCGGCGTCATCAGGCCGAGCAGCACGAAGATCGCGATGCCGGCCAGCGCCGGCTGCGGGTCGCCGTTCAGGAGGCGTTGCAGGTGGATGCGGCCGTCGCTGTCCGGCAGCAGCAGCCAGGCGACGCCGTAGAAGAGCAGAACGGGTGCGGCGAAGATCGCCAGGACCACGAGGATCCCGCGCACGATGATCGGGTCGATGCCGATCCGCGCGGCGACGCCGGAGGCCACGCCGCCGATCCAACCGGGCTGGCGCTGCAGGCCGAGGCTGCGCAGCCAGGCGAAGAAGCCGTGCGGTGCGCCGCCGTGCTGGTCGCGGTCGGAGCTGGAGGAGTACGCCGAGAAGTCGGGTGCCGTGTGGCCGCTGCCCGTGGCGCCGGGGGCAGCGCCGGCGGACGCATCGGGGCTGCTCGCAGCGGCATCCGCATCGAGATCGGCGGGGAGATCGTGTTTCATAGTTCGATCGTGGCCCGTGCCGGCATCCGCCCGCTATGGGGTGAATCCCTGAACGCACCCTGAGATCGCCCGGGGGAGCCTCCGTCTGTCGCCGAATTCTGTTTGGATGCTTCTATGTCACCGAACGCGCAGGCCGCCACCGTGCCCCGCGCACCCCGGCCCCGGCTCAGCCGCCCGCGCTCCTGCCTGGCCACCGGTGTCTCGGCCGGGCTGGCCCGCCACCTCGGCTGGCCGGTCGGAGTCGTGCGGGCCATCTTCATCGCGCTCACGCTGCTCTCGGGCATGGGGATCCTGCTCTACCTCTGGCTCTGGGCCTTCCTGCCGTTCGACCCGGCGACGGGCGACGCGGAAGCCGATACCGTGACGCGACGCGCCCCGGTCGCGTGGGCTCTCGTCGCGGGGTCCGCTATCGCCGCAGGCGCCGCGATCATCTTCGCTCCCTACGACTACTACGAGGCGTGGTCCGTCGATCGGGTGCTCGCGCCGATCCTGGCGGCGATCGTGCTCGCTGTGTCCGCGAGCTTCTGGGCGACCTTCGTCGACCGCACCGACCCGGAACGCGGGCGCCGCACCGAACGCCTCGTGCGCGCCGCAGCGACCATCGTGCTCGGCGTGCTCGTGATCGCCGTCTTCCTCGGCCCGCTTGCCACCTGGCGCAGCCTCTCTGTGCTGCTCGTCGGCTTTGCTCTGCTGCTCGGCATCGCCCTCGTCTTCGCGCCGGTGCTGCTCCGCCTCTGGCGGGAGCTCGGCGCCGAGCGCACCCGCCGCATCCGCGAGGAGCAGCGCAGCGAGATCGCCGCCCACCTGCACGACTCGGTGCTGCAGACGCTGGCGCTCATCCAGAACCGGGCCGGTGCCTCGAGCGAGGTCGCCCGCATCGCCAGGGCCCAGGAGCGCGAACTGCGCAGCTGGCTGTTCGAGGCCGACACCCCGGCCGACAGCGATCTGGCCACGGACCTGCGCGACTGGGCAGCCGCCCTCGAGCTCGACTACCCGGTGCGCGTCGACATCGTCGCCGTCGGCGAATCCGGCGAGCGCGCCAGCGGCGAGATCGCCGCCGCGGCCAGGGAGGCCATGCTGAACGCGGCCAGACACGCCGGCGGCGAGGTCTCGGTGTACATCGAGGGCACCGCGGACGCCGTCGATGTCTACGTGCGCGACCGCGGGCCCGGCTTCGAGGTCGCGGATGTCGCAGCCGATCGCCTCGGCGTGCGCGAATCGATCATCGGGCGCATGCGCCGGGCCGGGGGCAGCGCCACCGTGCGCCCTGGTGTCGGCGGCTCCGGCACCGAGGTGCGGCTGCGCTCCGCCGTGCGTGCGGCCGCTCGCGGGCAGAATGGAGTGAGCGCGGATGCCGGCGAGGCCCGCGTCCCTGACACGCAGAA
>JBEVGZ010000216.1:0-2927 GCA_040511515.1 Microterricola sp. | reverse complement strand
CGCTCACGCCGGTTGTCGACACCCGCCCTCCCGTCGCGGCGAGTCCATGCTGCTGGGTTGCACGGTCGAACTCACCCCAGGTGAGGCCGGCGCCGACCGTTGCGGTGCGCGCATCAGCATCGACGACCGCGCCCTTCATCGGGCGCACGTCGATGACGAGTCCGTCGTCGATCGTCGACATGCCGGCGACCGAGTGGCCGCCCGACCTGACTGCGACGGCAAGCCCGTGTGCCGAGGCCCAGGCGAGCGCCTCTGCGACGTCGTTCGCGTCGGAACAAGCGGCGATGACCGCCGGTCGGCTGTCGATCATTGCGTTGAACAGGGCGCGAGAGTCGTCATAGGCCTCGGCGCCCGGAGTGATCCATTTCATGGCTGTCCTCCATGCGTGAGCGGTGCCTCACCGTGCGATGCTACGCCGACACCCTGCAGCACAACAGGGATCCGATCGCGCTCTCGTGCGGCAGCACGCGCAGCGCTGCGGCCGAACTCCGCCATTCGCGTGGCAGACTGTGCACATGAGTTCCGAAGAACAGAACGCCGGCAGCGCGGCAGAAGAGACCAAGCGCAAGTTCCGTGAGGCGTTGGAGCGCAAGCAGAAGGCGGCCAGCCGAGGCAAGGGTGAGTCCCACCTCGACGGTCAGGGTGCGGCCAACCGCAGCCAGGGCCCGGCCTCCCACCAGCGCGAATTCCGCCGCAAGAGCGGCTGATCCAGCCTCACATCACGACAACGAAGCCCCGCCCTCGATCTCGAGGGCGGGGCTTCGTGCATCCGGCCCGGACGGCCCACAACATCCGCCATTGCCTGCGGTTTCGGCCAGGCGTAGCGTGAGGCCCGAGCGGCCGATGGTCGCGCGGCGGATCGGGAACGATGGCGCTCCGGGCGGGCATCCGCAACTGAAGGGCACGATCATGAGCAAGTTCGTTCTGCTGTACATGTCAGATACCCCTGCGGCCGAGCAAATGCAGCAATCGGAAGAAGAAGGTGCCGCTGACATGCAGGAGTGGACCGCGTGGGCGGCGAGCGCTGGCGGCGCACTGCTCGACTTCGGCCTGCCGCTCGGCAATGCGCGCTCGGTCTCCGCATCCGGGAGCGGCGAGAGTTCCAGTACGGTCGGCGGCTACTCGATCATTGAGGCTGCGGATGCCGACGCCGCCGCGGCTCTGCTCGCCGGGCATCCGCATCTGAAAAACGGCACCATCGAGTTGCTGGAAGCGTTCGAGATCCCGGGAATGTAGACGGAACGGCAGCTGAGGATCGAGGCTCAGATGCGTTCCCGAACCCTCATTGCGCTGTGGACCGGATGTGCGCTTGCTCTCACGTCCGTGGCGGCACCGGCCTGGGGCACGACGGGTCGGTGCGCCGAACTCTCCTACGCCGCCTACGTGGGTGTTTTTCCAGCAGGCTGGGACCCGGGATTCATCACATGCAGCATCGGTTACGACTACGTCTACATCGAGAACAACACCGATGTCGCCTGGCGCGTCTACGCGCCGCCGGAAACGCGGTACGAGACAACGATTCCCGATTGGGCTGACGAGAGCGATGTGCAGAAGCTCTTCCGCCTCGGGGTGGCTGAGATTGAGTCCGACACCGTGCTCGTCGCCCCGCATTCGGCGTTGGTGGTCAGACCCGTCCTCTACGGGTGGGCCTTCGCGCCCGATGCCGTGCTGACGGTCGCTTACTGGCGGGCCGACGTCATCGCGAAGAGCGTCGAGGATGCAGCGGGTTCGGTTGTGGCGGGGTTTCTGCGCACAACCGTTCTGAAGCTCTGTACGACTGCCGTCTATGAGGCGTCCGTGCTCGCAGAGGATGCCTCAGAGCTGCTCGATACGGATGACGTCCTCGACCTGGCGAAACAGGGAGTCTCCACCGCCAAAGGCGCGCAGGGAGCAGCCAATTCTTGGAAGGCGTGCACGGATGCGTGGAAGAAATGGCGAGCAGAGGTGAAGGCAACGAGCACGGCGACGGGCCTGGCCCTTCCCGCCACGACGCTCGAGAAGTCGCTCGCGCGCAAGAAGCTCAACCGGATAGGCAATGTCACGCTCGGAGCGTCGGATGACGCCTGGCGCCTCGCTCGCCAGCTGCTCTCGGCAGTTCGGTGAGCGGGGCGCCAGATCGCGGCCCGCGAGGCGTCGGCGCCTAGCTGGGCTGAAAACCACCCACCCCGCTCATCACCGAGTCGAACCCGAACGGGTCGCGGATCTGCGAGGAGCGGTCGGAGTCGCGCATCAGCGCGGCCAGCTCGCCTGCCGCACGCTCGATGCGGTTCGGCAGCGTCTTGACCGAGTCGGCGCTCTCACCCCAGTCCCCCGTCGCGGCGAACACACCCGTGGTTGCCACATTCGCGTGCAGGTAGGTGAACATCGGTCGCAGCGCGTAGTCGAGGGCGAGCGAGTGCCGCGGGGTGCCGGCTGTCGCACCGATGACGACGGGCATGTCGCTGAGCGACTGGTTGTCGATCACGTCGAAGAACGACTTGAACAGGCCGCTGTAGCTGGTCGTGAAGATCGGCGTCACGGCGATCAGACCGTCTGCACCGGTCACGGCGTCGATGACGGCCTCGAGCTTGGGGCTCGGGAAGCCGGTGAGCATGTTGTTCATGATGTCGCTCGCGACGTCACGCAGCTCGACCGTGGTCACCTCGACCTCGAAGCCCTGCTCGCGCAGACGCGAGCTGGTTGCCGCAGCGAGGTGGTCGGCGAGCATCCGTGTCGACGACGGCTGGCTGAGCCCGGCCGAGATGACGGCGAGTTTGCGAACGGTCATGACTAGGCCCCCTTCGAGGTTGCGGTCGTTGCGCTGAGGCCGAATGCTGCGCCGGAAGCGGCCGGCACGGCGTCCGGGGCCGCGCTGGCCGCCGTGTTCTTCGCGGCCAGGAGCGAGGCGTGGGTCGGAGCGTCTGGTGCACCGGGCGCGCGGCGAGCGG
>JBEVGZ010000215.1:0-20513 GCA_040511515.1 Microterricola sp. | reverse complement strand
CATGGTGCGCATCTGCAAGGAGGAATCGTTCCACCAGCGTCAGGGATTCGAGATTCTCCTCGCCCTGATGAACGGCAGCGACGAGCAGAAGGCGATGGCGCAGGAGTCGGTCAACCGCTGGTACGCACCGGCCCTGATGATGTTCGGGCCGCCGGATGCCGATTCCCCGAACTCGCAGCAGAGCATGGCCTGGAACATCAAGCGCTTCAGCAATGACGAGCTGCGCCAACGCTTCGTCGACATGCTCGTTCCGCAGGCGGAGATCCTCGGCGTCACCCTGCCGGACCCCGGCCTCGCCTGGAACGAGGAGCGCGGGCACTACGACTTCGGCGAGCTCGACTGGGACGAGTTCCACGACGTCTTGGCCGGGCGCGGCCAGGCCAACACGGTGCGCGTGAACCGCAGGCGGGACGCACACGAGGGCGGCGCATGGGTGCGGGAGGCCGCACGCGCCTACGCCGACAAGCAGACCGCCATTCGGGCGGAACAGCAGACGCAGAGGATCGCATCATGACCAGCCCAGGAGACTCGGGAAACCGCGAGACGTGGCCGCTGTGGGAGGTCTTCATCCGATCCTCCCGTGGCCTCTCCCACGTGCACGCCGGATCGCTGCACGCGCCGGACGAGATCATGGCCGTGCGCAATGCGCGCGACCTCTACACCCGTCGCGGGGAGGGGGTCTCCGTGTGGGTCGTGCCCGCCGCGGCGATCACGGCATCCGACCCGGATGCAAAGGGCGCGTTCTTCGAATCGCCGCAGGGCAAGGATTACCGCCACGCCAGCTACTACACGGCCTCAGAATCGGTGCCACACCTATGACCGCGCAGCCCAACGAAGCCGACACGGCCCAGGCCGTCGCCGAGTACGCGCTCGGCCTGGGCGACGACGCGCTGATTCTGGCGCAGCGGCTGGGGGAGTGGATCGCGAACGCGCCGGAGATCGAGGAGGACATCGCCCTCGGCAACATCGCCCTCGACCTGCTCGGCCACGCCCGCGGGCTGCTCGGCTACGCCGGATCGGCGCTGGGCAGGAGCGAGGACGATCTCGCCTACTTCCGCGACGAGTCCGAGTTCCGGTGCCGGCAGCTGTTCGAACAGCCGAACGGCGACTTCGCCCAGACGATCGCCCGCCAGCTCATCGCCTCCGTCTACTTCGACCAGCTCTACCGTCAGCTGACGACATCCGCCGACCCGACGCTCGCGGCCATCGCCGCGAAGGCGGTCAAGGAGGTCGACTACCACCTCGACCACAGCACCCAGTGGCTGCTGCGGCTCGGCCTCGGCACCGAGGAATCGCAGCGCAGGATGCAGCGCGGGCTCGATGCGATGTGGCCGTTCGCCGACGAACTCTTCCGCGAGGAGGCGCAGGCGGCCGCCCTGCCGGGAATCGCCGCCGATTCGGCACGCATGCGCGCAGCCTTCGACGCCCTGGTCCCGGCACTGATCACGGATGCCGGCCTCAGCGTGCCCACGACCGCTCCCGCCCGCGGCGGTGGCCGTGACGGTGTGCACTCCGAGGCATTCGGCCCGCTGCTCGCCGAGATGCAGGTGCTCGCCCGCGCGCACCCTGGAGCATCATGGTGACGCTCGCGCCCGATGCCGAGACCGAGGCCAGGCCGATCCCGACGAACGACGCCGACCGCGCCGCCTGGGCGATTGCGGCCACGGTGTGCGATCCAGAGGTTCCGGTGCTGACGATCGAGGACCTCGGTGTGCTCCGCGGAGTCACCGTCTCCGCCGATGCCGTCACCGTCCAGATCACCCCGACCTACTCCGGATGCCCGGCCGTCGACGCGATGCGCGACGACATCGTGACCGCGCTCACGCTCCACGGCTACAGCGGTGTGCGCGTCGACGTTGTGCTCGCCCCGGCGTGGACCACCGACTGGCTGAGTGATGCGGGCAAGGCGAAGCTCGAGGAGTACGGGATCGCTGCCCCGGCGCCGCGCGGCGCAGGCGGTGCCGTCAGCCTCGGCCTCGGCATCCGCTGCCCGCGCTGCGGGTCGCTGCACACCCGCGAGGTCTCCCGATTCGGTTCGACCTCCTGCAAGGCGCTCTACGAGTGCCAACGCTGCCACGAGCCATTCGACTACTTCAAGGCGCACTGATGACCGACACCACGGCCGTGACCAAGACCCGGCGTCGCGCGAGCTTCCACCCGCTCTCCGTGTCCGGCGTGCGGCACCTGACCTCGGATTCGATCGAGGTCAGCTTCGCGGTGCCAGAGGAGCTGGCCGGCAAGTACGACTACGCGCCAGGGCAGTACATCGCGATCCGCACCTCGCTCGGCGGCGAGGAGGTGCGCCGCAGCTACTCGATCTGCCAGGCGCCGGTCGCCGGTGAGCTGAAGGTGGCGATCAAGCGCGACCTCGGTGGGCTCTTCTCCGCCTGGGCGATCGAGAATCTGCGCCCGGGAATGCAGATCGACGTGATGAGCCCGGAGGGGCGCTTCACGGCGCGGCCGCCGGTGCGTGCCGACGCACACTACGTCGCGATCGCCGCCGGATCCGGCATCACCCCGGTGATGGCGCTGATCGAGAGCACCCTCAAGGCGTCGCCAGGCAACACCTTCTCGCTCGTCTACTCCAACCGCACGGCGATGGACACGATGTTCGTCGACGAACTCGCCGATCTGAAAGACCGCTACCCGGCCAGGCTGGCGCTCTACCACGTGCTCACCCGGGAGCGCCGGAGTTCGGAGCTGCTCTCCGGGCGTCTCGACGCCGGCAAGGTGCGCGCGATCCTCGACGCGCTGATCAGCCCGGACGACATCGACGAGTGGTTCATCTGCGGCCCGTTCGACCTCGTGCAGTTGTGCCGCGACACCCTCGCCGAGCTGGGCGTCGACGTGTCCGCAATCCGGTACGAACTGTTCACCAGCGACCGCCCAGACATCCCGACGGGCCAGACTGGGCGCCCGATCGTGCCGCGCGACGACGACCAGGTGCACACCATCTCCTTCGTCCTCGACGGCACGACGGCGACGGTGAAGAGCCCTGTGCACAGCAACGAGTCGATCCTGAACGCCGCGCTGCGGGTGCGCGGTGACGTGCCGTTCGCGTGTGCGGGCGGGGTGTGCGGCACCTGCCGCGCCGTGGTGACGGAGGGCACCGTCGAGATGGCCGAGAACTACGCGCTCGAGCCCGAGGAGCTCGCCCGCGGCTATGTGCTCACCTGTCAGGCGGTTCCCACCAGTGAGAAGGTCAGCGTCAATTACGACGTGTGAGCGTAAGGAGCATCATGCCCGTTGAATTCAGCATCTCCGGCGGCGTCGCCGAGATCGTCTTGAACGACCCGGCCAAACTCAACGCCGTCGACGAGGCTGCGATCGCGGGGCTCTCGGAGGCGCTCGACGCCGCGGAGGCGGCCGGTGTGCGCGCGGTGCTTCTGCGCGGGGAGGGCAGGGCGTTCTGCGCCGGCCGCGACATCTCCGGGGTCGATCCGGCGACGGATGACGCGCGCGGCTACCTGGATGACGTTGTCACCCCGCTGCTCCGCCGCCTCGCCGCATTCCCGGCGCCGACGTTCGCCGCGGCCACCGGCGCCTGCCTCGGTGTCGGACTCGGGCTGCTGATCGCGACGGACGTCGTCTACGTCGCCGACACCGCGAAGATCGGTTCCCCGTTCGCGAATCTCGGGGCGACACTCGACTCGGGTGGCCACGCCCTCTTCGTCGAACGGCTCGGCGCCCACCGCACCCTCGACCTGATCTACACGGCCGAGCTGATGAGCGGAACGGAGGCCGTCGCCGCTGGCCTGTTCAGCCGCGTCGTGCCGGAAGCAGAACTGCTCGCATTCACCCGTGAGCGTGTCGCCAGGGTCGCGACGGGGGCGACGGGTGCCTTCCTCGCGAGCAAGGCACTCGTCGCCCGCCTGCGCGACGAACGGATCGGACTCTGGGAGTCCGTCGCCGACGAGAACGCCGCGCAGGGTGAGCTGTGCGCCAGCGACGACTACCGCGAGGGCTTTGCGGCCTTCCAAGAGAAGCGGCGCCCGGTGTTCACGGGTGCGCCCGCTCCGGCTGCGCGCTGAGCGGCGGAGCGACGCGCCTCTCGCCAGTGCGCTCGAACGCAGCGGCGAGGCGCAGCAGCGCGACATCGTCGTAGGGGAGACCGGCGAAGGTCAGCCCGACCGGCATCCGGATGTCGCGCATGAGTCCCATCGGGACGGTGACCGTCGGAATTCCGAAGTGGCGGATCGCGAGATTCCCGTTTGCCACCCAGACGCCGTTCCTCCAGCCTGCGTCCGCCGAGGCCTCGTTCACATCCATGTCGGCCGGGCCGACATCCGCAACGGCCGGGAACACCACCGCATCGAGCCGGTTCGACGCCATCCACGCGTCGAAGTCGATCGCCCTGGTGCGCTCGAGCCCGCGGATACCGTCGGCCAGCTCCGGGATCTCCTCGAACGACGCCAGCGGATGCTCGGCTGACAGCCGCGGGAAGTCCTCGAGGGCGTCGTCGAAGCCCTCGTAACGGTCGGGGAGCGCCCCGGCCGGTTCCGGGAAGATCTGTTCGCCATCCACCGCGGCCAGTGAGGAGAGCCTGGGATCGCCGTTCATCTCGAGGAAGTCGTTCCACGCCCACACGGCGAGGTCGATCAGCTCGGCGTGCAGATACTCCGGTGAGACGAGGCCCCGGCTCCTGATGGTCGGGGCGCCGGCACGGTCACCCTCGTAGTTGGTGACGAGCGGGAAATCGACCTCGACGACGGTGGCTCCCGCCGCCTCGAGATCGCGCCGGGCCGCCTCCCACAACTCCATGACGGATGCCCGGGTCTCGATGCGCCGCCCGGTCGGGCCGCCGATGCCTCCTGGCACCCCGGTACCGGCATCCGGGTCACCGTTGATGTACATGCGGGGCACCCCGAAGCGCTTGCCGCGCAACGTCGCCCGCGCCGCCGCGAGATCTCCGGGTGCCAGGGACGGGTAGGAGACCGGCCGGTGCTCGCCGACTCGCGGGATCTCCAGCCAGGGCTGGCTCCGCCAGAAGTCCCCGCGCGTGGTGGCGTCCTCTGCCACGATGGCGTCGAGCACGCGCAGCAGATCCGCCATCGTGCGGGTGTGCGGAACCACGACGTCCATCGTCGGGACCAGCGGCCAGTTGCCGCGCATCGAGATGATGCCCCGACTCGGCGTGTACGCGCAGAGGCCGTTGTTGGATGCGGGCGCGCGCCCACTGGACCACGTCTCCTCGCCGAGGCCGAAGGCGCACAGCGACGCGGCAGTCGCCGTTCCCGAGCCGTTCGACGATCCGGAGCCGAAGGCCGAGGTGAGCCACGCGCGGTTGTACGGGCTCTCCGCGCGCCCGTACGCTCCGCGCTGCATGCCGCCGTTGGCCATCGGGGGCATGTTCGTCAGCCCGATGAGCACGGCCCCGGCCGCTCGCAGGCGCTCGATGGTGAACGCGTCCTGCTGGGCGATGAGCGCGGTGAACGCCGGCGATCCCGCCGCCGCGGTCAATCCGGTCGCGAGGTAGCTGTTCTTCGCCGAGTACGGGATGCCGTCCAACGGACCGCGGGTCTCCCCACGCGCCCGGCGCGCGTCTGACGCCTCCGCATCCGCACGGGCGTCGGGATTCATCACGACGTAGGCGTTCAGCGCCGTCGCCGTGCCCGGGGCGTCGAACGCCTGGATCCGGGCCAGGTAGGCCTCGAGCAGGGCGACGGCACTCGTCTGGCCCGCGGCGAGCGCGGCGCCGAGCTCGTCGATGCCGGCCTCGACCACGGTTGGGGCGGTCATCGCCCAACTGCCGGTTGCTGCTGGGTGATGCAGTGGATGCCGCCGCCGTCGGCGAAGATCGCGCGCGCGTCGATGGTGATCGCCGTGCGGCCGGGATACGCGTTCTCGAGGATCTCGCGAGCCTGGGCGTCGGCACGGTCCTCGCCGAAGCCGCAGGCGATGACGCCGCCGTTCACCACGAGGTGGTTGACGTAGCTGTAGTCGACGAAGCCCTCCTCGTCGCGGATGATGTCGGGCGCGGGCAACGGGGTGATCCGGAACGGCCGACCCGCGGCATCCGTCGCCGCCGATAGAACGGCATGGAGTTGTCGGCTCACCTCGAAGTCCGGGTGCTCCGGGTTGCTCTGTGTGTGCAACAGGATCTCGCCGGGCGCGGTGATCGTTGCAACGATGTCGACGTGACCGCTGGTGCCGAGCTCCTCGTAGTCGCGAGTCAGGCCCCGCGGCAGCCACACGGCCGTGGTGATTCCGAGGGTGCGCCGCAGCTCCTCCTCGACCCTGGCCTTGTCTGCCCACGGGTTCCGCCGCGGGTCCAGCTGCACGGTCTCGGTGAGCAGGATCGTGCCGGCGCCATCGACGTGGATGCCGCCGCCCTCGTTGACGAGCAGCGAGCTGATCCGGGTGGCGCCGACGAGATCGGCGACGAAGCGTGCGTTCTCGTTCGCCCGCTCCCACCTGGACCAGTCGTGGGCGCCCCAGCCGTTGAACACCCAGTCCACCGCACCGAGTGCGCCTGGCCTGGCGTCATCGACGACGAAGGTCGGTCCGTGGTCGCGCATCCAGCACTCGTCGATCGGCGTCTCATAGAGCTCGACCTCCGCACTCAGCATCCGCCGAGCCCGCCGGTACTCGGTCGGGTCGACGAGCATGGCCACCGGCTCGAAATCGACGATCGCGTTGGCGACATCCGCCCACGCCCGATAGGCCTGCTCGCGCTCCTCGGCCTCACAGGGGAACGCCATCCAGGTGCGTTCGTGACGGTCGGTCTCGCTCGGCATGCGCCAGGTCATCGGAACTCCGTTGAATTATTTATCGCATGGTCAATAATGGAAGGATCGTGTCACAACGTCAGGAACGATGTCAATGGAGCACAGCGAACGAACGCAGCGCAAGCAGGCGGGCACGCGCGCTGCAGAAATCAGGGCAGCCGCCTGCGATCTTGCGATCGACGAGGGGCTCTCGGCTCTCACGCTGCGCTCGGTGGCGGCACGCGCCGGCGTCACCTCCGCGCTGGTTGCCCACTACGTCGATGGCATGGATGCGCTGATCGCGGAGACCTTCTCCCACATCACCGGTCGAGAGATCGAGGATGTCGCCCTCCGAGTGGCTGAAGGCTCGCCGACTCGGCGTCTTCACACGCTCTGCTTCACCCTGCTGGATGGCAGCAGGGACGAGGTCACGCTGGTCTGGGTCGAGGGCTGGGCGATGGGGCGCCGCAATCCGGCGCTCGCCGAGGCCATTCGTCGGCAGATGGACGTGTGGGAGCACCTGTTCGCGGACCTGATCGAGGACGGCGTTGCGGCAGGGGAGTTCGTGACGGACGATCCGGCTGCCGTGGCCTGGCAACTGCTCGGCATCATCGACGGGCTGAATGCTCAGGCGCTCGTGACTCAGGCCGCGCCCGGACCACGGGGCGCACTGATCGCCGGCGCCGTTGAGGGCATGCTCCGAATGCGGCCGGGGTCACTCGCGCTAGCCTGAACTCACTGTGACCATTCACGACTCCCCACCCCGCTCCGAGCTGCCCGCCGACGTTCCGGCGGTGTTGCGCACGCTGCGTGCCAGGCACGCCCAGTGCTCAGAGCCACACGCCGACGCGACGAACGCCGACTACGGCGCGCAGCTGCTCACAATCGACGGGCTCAGGGCGCGGATGCGAAGCGGGCGGGTGACACCCCGCAAGGTCGGACTCTTCGTCGCGGTGTGGGAGCGCGCGGACGATGGAACGACCCGGCCGTTCGCCCACGAGGGCGACATGGAGCTGCTGCTCGTGATCGTGCGTGACGGCGCCCGGCTGGGGCTGTTCACCTTTCCCCGGGAGGCGCTGCGCGAGCACGGCATCCTCTCCGTCGCCGGGGAGGGCGGCAAGCGCGGTTTCCGGCTCTACCCGCCCTGGTCAGAGACCTCCAACGCCCAGGCGCAACGCACCCAGCGGTGGCAGCAGTGCTACTTCGAGCCCATCAGTGAACTCCCAGCCTGACCAGCCCTAGTCTCGAGACGTGCCCACTCTGCGATCGACCAGGTCTCTCACCGTCCCCGCCGCGCTCGCCACGGTGCTGCTGCTGAGCGCCTGTGCGCCGGAATCGGCGATGCCCGCCTCGGCCAACGACACCGATCTGCACTTCCTCGCGATGATGACGCCGCACCACGAACAGGCGGTGCAGATGAGCGACATCGTGCTGGCGGCCGGGGGAGTGAGCGAGGAGACACGGGACATCGCGGAGCGCATCCGCAGCGGGCAGCAGGACGAGATCGACACCATGCTCGGCTGGGTGGCCGAGTGGCAGCAGGAGCCACTGCTCCAGCAGCACTCCGAGCACATCGCCAACGGCATGGTGACCCCGGAACGGATGCGCGCACTCGGGGCCCTGGACGGCGCCGCGGCCGAGCGCACCTTCCTCGAGGAGATGATCGTCCACCACGAGGGCGCGATCGCCATGACGCAGGACCAGATCGACAACGGCGGCTACGCCGAGCTGCGAGCGTTGGCTCGGCAGATGATCGACGTGCAGACGGCCGAGGTCGTCGAGATGAACCAGCTGCTCGGCTCCTGAATGAACGCGAGCAACACACGGCTGGTCGCACTGGCCGCGCTCTGCGCGCTCGCGTTGACGGGGTGCGGCAGCGCGACGCACGGCGCCGCAGACACCGTCCGCCTACCGCCGACGAGCGGAGGCTTCGACTACCAGCTGGGCGGCGCATACGAGCCGGTTGAGCCCGCAGCCGTCGTCGTGCGCGATGTGACCGCCGAGCCGCTTCCCGGCGCCTACAACGTCTGTTACGTGAACGGCTTCCAGACCCAACCGGGCGAGGAAGCGCTGTGGACGGAACGCCGCGGCGAGCTCCTGCTGCGCGATGGCGACGGTGCGGTCGTGATCGACCCGAACTGGCCGGACGAGTACATCCTCGACCCGTCATCCGACTCGTCGCGTCAGGCCATCTTCGCCATTATCGCCCCTCTGATCAGCGAGTGCGCCGAGAAGGGTTTCGACGCCGTCGACCTCGACAACCTCGACATCGCGAGTCGCTTCACGGATGCCGCGAGCGGCCGTGTCGATCCGGCCGGTGTCGTCGCACTTGCCGGCATGTATGTGCAGCGCGCCCACGAAGAGGGGCTGGCGATCGGGCAGAAGAATGCCGCAGAGATGGCCGATGCCGGTCGACGCGAGCTCGGCTTCGACTTCGCCGTGGCCGAGGGGTGTGCGGCATACGGGGAGTGCTCCGCCTACAGCGACGTCTACGGCGAGCACGTGCTCCAGATCGAGTACACAGACAACCTGCCGACGGGATTCGACGCCGTGTGCGCCTCTGCTGATCGGGCCCCGCTGACGATCCTGCGGGACCGGCCACTCTCGGCCACCGGCGACGACGGCTACGAATACGAGCAGTGCCCATATCGTCCTTGAGGAGGATGGCACCGTGTCGGAGCCGCGCTGTAGGGTGAAAAAGCCCCCCAGCTCGCCGACACAATGAGGTCTCTTCGTGGTTCTGCTCTCCCTCACGCTCCGGCATGCGAAACCGTACAAGGTCTGGATTGCCGCGGTCGTCGTACTGCAGCTGATCTCCACGATGGCAGCGCTCTACCTGCCGAGCCTGAACGCCCAGATCATCGACACCGGCATCGCGACCGGCGACACCGACTTCATCTGGTCGACCGGCATGACCATGCTCATGGTCTGCTTCGTGCAGGTCTTCACCGCAATCGGTGGCATCTACTTCGGCGCCCGCGCGGCCATGGCCATCGGCCGCGACCTCCGGCGCGAGGTCTACCGCAAGGTCGACTCGCTCGGTGCGCTCGAACTCAACCGCTTCGGCAGCGGAACCCTCATCACCCGTGGCACGAACGATGTGCAGCAGGTGCAGATGCTCGTGCTGATGACCCTCAACTTCATGGTCTCGACGCCGATCATGTGCATCGGCGGCATCATCATGGCCCTCCGCGAGGACCCTGGCCTCTCCTGGTTGCTGTGGGTGTCTGTTCCCGCGCTCTTCCTCATCGTCGGCATCCTCGTCTACCTGCTGATGCCCCTGTTCCGCCAGATGCAGGACCGCATCGACGGCATCAACAGCGTGCTGCGCGAACAGATCATCGGCATCCGGGTCGTGCGAGCGTTCGTGCGCGAGCCGTTCGAGTCCGAGCGCTACCGCCTCGCCAACGAGTCGCTCACCCGGGTCTCGGTGAAGGTCGGCAACATCTTCGTGCTGATGTTCCCGATCATCATGATGATCCTGCACCTGGCCACGGCGGCCGTGCTGTGGTTCGGCGGGCAACGTGTCGACGCCGGCGAAATGCAGATCGGCTCCCTCACTGCATTCCTGCAGTACCTCCTGCAGATCCTCACGGCCGTGATGATGGGCGTGTTCATGGTGATGATGATCCCGCGGGCCGTCGTCTGCGCCGAGCGCATCGAGGAGGTGCTCGAGACCGAGTCGAGCCAGAAGCTCGCGAGCGGACCGGAGCTGCCGACTCCGCGCCGCGGACAGGTCGAGTTCCGCAACGTCACCTTCGGCTACCCGGGCGCGGAGCGCCCGGTGCTCGACGGGGTCAGCTTCACCGCGGAGCCGGGCAAGACGACGGCGATCGTCGGCTCCACCGGTGCCGGCAAGACCACGCTGATCAACCTCATCCCGCGGCTCTACGACCCGCAGCAGGGCGAGGTGCTCATCGACGGAGTCGACGTGAACGCGCTGAGCCGCGCACAGCTCTCCAGTGTGGTCGGGCTCGTCTCACAGAAGCCGTACCTGTTCTCCGGCACGATTGCGTCCAATCTGCGCTTCGGCCGGGTGGATGCCGACGATGCGGAACTCTGGGAGGCGCTGCGCGTCGCCCAGGGGGAGGATTTCGTGCGCGAGAAAGAGAACGGGCTGGCATCCGTCGTCGCCCAGGGCGGAACGAACGTCTCCGGCGGCCAGCGACAGCGCCTCTGCATCGCGCGGGCACTCGTCGCCCAGCCGCGGGTGTACCTCTTCGATGACTCCTTCTCCGCGCTCGACGTCGCCACCGATGCGCGACTCCGCGCCGGGCTCGCAGAGGCGACGGGGGACGCGACGGTGATCATCGTGGCGCAGCGGGTGTCGACGATCACGGATGCCGACCAGATCCTCGTCGTCAACGACGGCGTCATCGTCGGCCGTGGCACGCACGACGAACTGCTGGAGAGCAGCGAAACCTATCGCGAGATCGTGCAATCTCAGCTCAGCGTCGAGGAGGTGGCGTAACCATGGCCAAGCGCGAGCGAGAGAAGAAGAGCTCCACAAACCAGGAAGCGACGACGCCCGACGTGATCGACGAACTCGAGTACGAGTATGCGCCGAGCGAGGCGGACGGTGACATGTTCGGCGGGGCGCCGGCGAAGAAGGCGCAGCACTTCTGGCCGTCGGCCAAGCGCCTGCTCGGCCTGCTGCGGCCGGAACGCGTGAAGATGGCCTTCGTGGTGCTGCTCGTGATCATCTCGGTGATCTTCACGGTCATCGCGCCGCGGGTGCTCGGCGAGGCGATGGACGTGATCTTCAACGGCGTGCTCGGCATGCAGATGCCTGCAGGTGCGTCGCTCGACGAGGTCATCGCGGGCCTGCGGGCAGAGGGCAATGACCAGTTCGCCGACATGTTGCAGGGCACGACGGTCATTCCCGGTGAGGGCATCGATTTCATCGAGCTCTCGCGCCTGATCTTCATCGTGCTCGGTCTCTACCTCGTCGCCTCGTTCCTGATGTGGGCGCAGGGCTTCATCCTCAACGGCCTCGTCATGCGCATCGTCTACAAGCTGCGCCAGGACATCGAGGAGAAGCTGAACAGGCTGCCGCTGAGCTACTTCGACACCCGCCAGCGTGGCGACCTCATGTCGCGCGTCACGAACGATGTCGACAATGTGCAGGCCGCGCTGCAACAGGCATTCTCGCAACTCGTGCAGTCCGCGCTCATGGTGGTCGGCATCGCCGCGATGATGTTCATCGTGTCGTGGCAGCTGGCGCTGATCGCGCTGATCTCTCTGCCGCTCTCGGCCATCATCGCCGGCGTGATCGGCGTGCGCTCCCAGAAACTCTTCGCCGCGCAGTGGAAGAACACGGGTGCGCTGAACGGACACATCGAGGAGACCTTCTCCGGCCAGGAGATCGTGCGGGCGTTCGGTCGCGACAAGGAGATGCTCGAGGAGTTCGACAGCCGCAACGAGAAGCTCTACGCGGCGTCCTTCGGTGCCCAGTTCGTCTCCGGCATGATCATGCCGGCAATGACCTTCGTCTCGTACCTCTCGTATGTGATGATCGCCGTCGCCGGCGGGCTGCGGGTGGCATCCGGCCAGATGACGCTCGGCGATGCCACCGCGTTCATCCAATACTCCCGCGAGTTCACCCAGCCGATCAGCGAGATGGCGAGCCTGGCCAACATGCTGCAGTCGGGGGTGGCTTCGGCCGAACGCACCTTCGAGCTGCTCGACGCCGACGAGCAGGAGCCCGACGCGGCGACCGCCGAGCTTCCGGAGCCGACCGACGGGCATGTCGAGTTCGATCACGTGTCCTTCAGCTACAGCGCCGATGTGCCGCTGATCACCGATCTCTCCTTCTCGGCCGAGCCGGGCCACACGGTTGCGATCGTCGGACCGACCGGCGCGGGCAAGACCACGCTGGTGAATCTCGTGATGCGCTTCTACGAGCTCACCGGCGGGCGCATCCTGCTCGACGGCGTCGACGTGCACACCCTCTCCAGGGCTGAGCTGCGCTCCCAGGTGGGAATGGTGTTGCAAGACGCCTGGCTCTTTGAAGGCACCATCCGGGAGAACATCCGCTACGGCCGGCTCGATGCCAGCGACGAGGAGGTGGTCGCGGCCGCGAAGGCGACGATGGTCGACCGCTTCGTGCGTCAGTTGCCGAACGGCTACGACACGGTGCTGGATGCCGACGGCGGCAGTGTCTCGGCCGGCGAGCGTCAGCTCATCACGATCGCACGTGCGTTCATCGCGAACCCGTCGCTGCTGATCCTCGACGAGGCGACGTCATCGGTCGACACCCGCACGGAGCTGCTCGTGCAGCAGGCCATGGCGGTGCTCCGGTCCGACCGCACCTCCTTCGTGATCGCCCACCGTCTCTCGACGATTCGGGATGCAGACACGATCCTCGTCATGGAGCACGGCAGCATCGTCGAGCAGGGCAACCACGAGCAGCTGCTCGCCACGCGCGGCGCCTACTACGCGCTGTACCAGGCGCAGTTCCTCGGGGGCGAGCCGGATGCGACGGAGTCGGATGCCATGCCGGACGCCATGCCGGAGGTCGCGGGGGAGCCGGTCTAGGCGCCGCTCACCGCATCGCGGCCGACGATCGCCATGCCGGCGCCCCGCAGGCGTTGGCGTTCGTCGTTGAGCAGCGCGACGAGCCTCTCGGTCGTGCCCCGGATATGGGCGCCGGCCAGTTCGGCCGCCCTGTCGGCATCCCTGGCCTCGATCGCCTCGATCATCGCGAGGTGCTCGCGCCACGCGTTCTCCCGTGACCGGCTGCTCTGCGTCTCGAGCCAGCGGGTGCGCGCGAGTCTGGCCATCGCACCGCCGATGGTATCGGCCATGATCGTGTTGCCGGAGAGCTGGGTGAGCTGCGCATGGAATGCGCTGCTCGCATTCAGCACCCGGTCTGCTTCCGAGCTGGCGCGTTCGTCTTCGATGAGCTGACGGAGTGCGGCAATGTCGTCGTCGGATGCGCGGGCGACGGCCAGACGCACCGCGGCCGTCTCGATCGCCTCACGGAGTTCGGCGAGCATCCCGATCTCGTCGAGGTCGAGCGGGGCGACGATGAAGCCTCGGCCCTGCCGGCGCACGAGGCCCTCGGTGTCGAGGCGTAGGAGGGCGGCACGCACCGGTGTCCGTGATGCGCCGAAGTCGCTCTCCAGCTCCCGTTCGGTCATGGGGGAGCCGGGCGGTAACTCGAGGGTGAGGATCGCCTGGCGCAGTTGTGCGTAGATCTGGTCCGTCTGGGTCATCGTGATTCCCTCGCATTTCGCGTCGTCCCGTTAATGGTATACCTAATTGGTATACCAATAGGAAGTGGGAGCGCATGGCCACACAGTCGGTGCACGGCGGCGGCACGAGACGCGTGCGGCCATGGCGCATGCTGGCGCTCGGGGTCGCGGCGCAGACCTCCGGCACGATCATCGTCAGTGTGCCGGCCTTCCTCATTCCGCAGCTGCAGGCGGAACTCGGCCTGAGCCTCGCCCACGCGGGTGCGCTGGCGACCGCGCCGACGCTCGGCCTCGTGCTGACGCTCGTCGCCTGGGGGGCGATCGCCGACCGATTCGGCGAACGAATCGTGTTGGCGCTCGGCCTCGCGCTGACCGCGGTGGCCACGGCGGGGGTGATGCTGAGCGGGAGCGTGCCGCTGCTCGGTGTCATGTTCGTGTTCTGTGGCATGGCCGCGGCGAGCACGAATGCGGCGAGTGGGCGCGTCGTGGTCGGCTGGTTCGACCGTGATCGGCGCGGATTCGCCATGGGCGTGCGCCAGATCGCGCAGCCGCTCGGCGTCACCATCGCCGCGCTGACCGTGCCGACCCTCGCGGCCGGCGGCGGCATCGCCATCGCCGTGCTGCCGCCGCTCCTCCTGCTCGCTGTCCTCTCCGTCGCCTGCTGGCTCGGAATCGTGAACCCGCCCCGGGCGAGCACGGAGATTACCGCCGCGGTGCCGACGCCCGTGTCGCCGTATCGCAGCAGCGGCTTTCTCTGGCGCATTCACGCCGTGGCATTGCTGCTCGTGATCCCGCAGTTCACCCTGACGACGTTCGGCCTGGTGTGGTTGGTGTCCGACCTCGCCTGGAGCCCGCTCGCGGCGGGCGTCGCGATCGCCGTCGCCCAGTTCGTCGGGGCGATGGGGCGCATCGTGCTCGGCGCCGTCAGTGACAAGGCGAGAAGCAGGGTGTGGTTGCTGCGCATCGTGGCTGTGGCCGCGGCGGCCGCGATGGTGCTGCTCGGCGGCGTCGCCGCCTGGTTGCCGGGCGCGGCGCTCATGGTTGCGCTGATGCTGGTCATCGCGTCGACCATCACGGTCGCCGACAACGGTCTCACCTTCACCTCGGTTGCGGAGGGGGCTGGCAGCGCCTGGGCCGGCCGGGCATTCGGCATCCACAACACCGGGCAGTACATCGCGGCAACAGCGGTGGGGCCCGCTGTGGGCGCGCTGATCGGCGTCATCGGCTTCCCGCTCGCCTTCGCGGCGGTGGCGATCGCACCGGTGCTCGCCATTCCGCTCGTGCCGCGACGCGATCACGACGCGATCGCTGCTGTTCCTGCTGCGGCTGTGCCGGCTACGACTGTTGCCGTGGCACGCTGATCGCGTCCACGGCGGCGTCGCCGCGGATCTCCCTCATCCTGGCGATCGCGGCGTCGACGGCGCCGACGTTGAGCGTGGCGCAGACGACGCTGTTGGCGCCGAGCGATTCCAAGCCGCCGGCGCGGATGCGGATCACCTCCCACCCGACCTCCGCCAGGGCCTCGTCCTTCTCCCGATCGGATGCCGCTTTGAGGCCGCGATGGGACCGCCGGCTGCGCCCGGGATCGTCGTATTCGACGGCGATCCGCAGCGCCGGAATCACGATGTCCGGCCAGGCCTCCTGCTTGCCGTAGAACATGCGCGCGAGGCGGATCGTGTTGACCCCGTGGGGGAGCGAAATGCGTTCGGCGAGCAGCATGCGCAGCCGCTGCTCCGTGAGCGATGTGCGGGTGCGTAGCCCGGGATTCATCGAGGCGACACCGGCCTCCGGGGACGCGGTCGCCGCGTTCCGAATGCACTTGGCACAACTCGGCCCGCTGAGCACGGCCAGCACGGTGGCCCGATAGCGGTCATGGCCGCGGGGGCACACCCAGCTGTACTCGGCGCCGACCCTGGTCTCCCTGGCGAGCGCGTCACGTTCCGGAGCGATGACCTTGCGCAGGAGTTCCTCGCGAGAACGCTGTGTTTCGGCGATCAGCATGCAGAGCGGACACGCGCGCTGCAGCGTGAGCACCCCGCCGTCAGCGGCTGCTGCTCCGTGCCCGCAGCGGAATCGCACGGCGACCATCTTCGTGCTCCCTTCACGTCTGCCAGCACCCTACGCCGTGCCACCGACACCACCGCGAGCGGCGTGTGCACTTGACCCCGAACAGGGGCCACCGCACAATGGGCACGTGGCGCGAACGGTGTCACTCGGTGAAAGGCCAATGATGAGCGATCCGCACGAGATCCAACGCGATACCGCAGCAGTGTGGTCAGAGAACGCCGCACAGCCCGAGACCCTCGCACTGGCAGGGGAGTACGCGCCGGCCGAGGAGTCCGAGCCGTCCGAGGAGCGCGCGGAGCCGAAACCGCGCCTCACCGCCGATCAGAACATCCGCCTCATGCTCGTGGTCATCGTCGGCGTCATCGCGCTGTTCCTCGCGTTCGGTCTGTTGGCACTCTTCAGCCCGACGAGCGCCACCGTCGCTGCCCTCGCCGTGATCGCGACGCCGATTGCGTCCATCGTTGCCGCCTACTACGGCATCACACTCAGCATGCAGCAGGTGCGTGCCGCCCAACGCGAGCGCGAGGCCGCCATCGCGCGTGTCGCGGCGGCAGAGGCCGCCGCCCGCGAATCCGATGTGTGGGCAGCCCAGCTGGAGTCCGCGCTCCGCGTCGCCAAGGTGAAACTGGACGCCGCACGCATCTCGACGGGCGACGTAGAACGGGCAGCCGGAGTCGACTCCGACTTCTTCTGACCCGTCGGCCTGCCGCTATGGCAGGAGCACGTCCGTGCCGCGCGCGAGGGAATCGACGAGCTCTGCCGCACCTCGTTGGCGCGCCAGCGACGCGGCCTGCCCTGCCCAGAGCGACATGAGTTCTGAGTCGCCTCGCCTCGCGGCCTCGGCCTTCAGCTGAGCCGTCAGCCAGTTCTGCACAGGGAAGGGCGCCGGAGGGGTGCCGGCAGACTCAAGCTCCCTGAGCATGCGATTCGGGATGCCGCGGGCGAGCCGCCCGCTGAACATCCGCGTGAGCACTGTGTTCTCGGCATCCTCACCGAGAATGCGCGCTCGATGCGCGTCGGAGATCGCAGATTCGGTGCAGACGAGGAAGACGGTGCCCAGCTGCGCCGCGGATGCCCCGAGCGTCAGAGCGGCTGCGACACCGCGGGCATCGGCGATGCCGCCGGCCGCGATCACGGGAACGTCGACCGCATCGACGAGCTGCGGCAACAGGGCGAAGAGTCCGACGAGTGAGTCCTCCGGCTCGGCCAGGAATGACACGCGATGGCCGCCGGCCTCGAAGCCCGACGCAACGACCCCGTCGACGCCTGCCGCGGCGAGCGCGCGACCCTCCGCAACGGTCGTCGCCGTTCCGAGCACGCTGATTCCGGCCGAGTGCAATCGTTCGATCTGTTGCTCAGACGGCACGCCGAACACGAAACTCGCCACCGCCGGTCGGGCATCGATGAGGGCATCGAACTGTTCCTCGACGTCGGGAAGGTAGCTCTGCGGCTGGGGCGGCAGGGGAATTCCGAGCTCGGCGAAGAACGGTTCCAGTGGCGCCAGCCACGCGCGGAACCCTGCGTCGTCTGAATGGGGGTTCTGGTGTCCGTGCGGCAACCAGAGGTTCAAGGCGAACGGCCGCCCCGTCTGCTCGCGCAGCGCCATGGCCGTCGAACGGATGCGTTCGGCATCGTAGCCGTACAGTCCGAAACTGCCGAGCCCTCCCGCATTGCTGACCGCGGCCGTGAGCGCGACAGATGACAACCCGCCGAAGGGGCCGAGCACAATCGGCAGCTCGATGCCGAGTGCACGTGTCACGGCGGTGTCCCGCCAGGCGCCGGTCACCGCCGACCGCCGCGCGGTTCGGCCATCGCACGGCGCACCCGCGCCAGCGAACGCTCACGAGGCCACAGCCGAACATTCCGGGGCAGCCGCGGGTAGACGAATCGGGTGAGCCGGAACACCCGATCGAAGCGCAGCTGGCGTCTGGCATCCCAGTGCAGCCCGTGCATCGCACGGACCGTTGGCGGGAGCAGGCCGGTGCTGACGAGCCGGATCAGCGGCATCGCGGTTCGTGCGGCGAAGGGCACGGTGCGCGGATACAACAGCGCCTGCACCACGGTGCGGCTCTCGTGACTCGGCTCCAGCCGGGTGAGCATGCCCTCCCAGTAGCGTTCGAACTCGGCGCGATCGGCAGGCCAGAGATCTTCCGGCATCTGCAATCGCGCGCCGAGCGCGGCGTAGTCGAGGTACACCGCCTCGGCCGAGGCGTCGTCCAGGCTGCCGAGCAGACGATCCTGCACCTGCATCGCGGCGTAGTAGAGCGTCGCCGCCACCCACAACTGCAGCTCGGGGTCGACGGCGTTGTACGCGGGCTCGGTGCGCGTGCCGTGAACGGGGCCATGCGCCCGGTTCACCCGACGCACGACCGCCGCCACCATCTCCTCGTCGCCGAATGCGACCGTGTAGACGTAGTCGAGCGTGCCGAAGAGACGGTCAAGCGGCCGCTGGACGAAGTCACTGTGTCTGGCCACGCCACGTGCCACCGCCGGGTGCGCAAGCTGCAGAAGGATCGCGGCACCGCCGCCTCCGAGCAGCGCGGCCTCACCGGCCACATCGCTCAGGCGAAGCGGAAGCGGAGTGGGTGTCGTCACAGGAGCACGCTACTCCTCCCGGCTGAGCGTCAGGCCAGCGAGCTACACTCCTCACAATGAGCAACGCATCACGGGCCCGACCCGGCAGTACTTCACGGACCCGGATCATGCGACTCGCGATGATCATGCTCGCCCCGACCCTCCTGCTGGGCGTCTCCGGCTGCATGAGCGGCACCGGGCCATCCGCGGAACGGCCGTCGCCGGCCGCCACGGAACCGAGCGTCACCCCGAGCCCCAGCGCAACGCCGGATCCGGCGGAGTCCGCCCTCGCGGCGATGACGCTCGAACAGAAGATCGGCAGCCTGCTCGTCCTGCACACACCGGGAACGGACGGCGCGGCGCAGCGCGCATTCGTCGACCGCTACGGCCTCGGCGGTGTGATCCTGATGGGCGCCAACATCCCGGGCGGAACGGACACGACCGACACGGCCGCTCTCGCCGCCATGACGGCGACCATTCGCGGCGACGACGAGTTTCCCCCCTTCATCGGCATCGATCAGGAGGGCGGCGAGGTCGTGCGCGTCGGGCCCGACCCCGCACCGGGCGCCGACCAGCTCCGCGGGATGCCGGTCGAGGCGACGGAACAGGCATTCCAGGCGCGGTCGACCATGTTGGCCGACGCGGGCATCTCCCTCAACTTCGGTGTCGTCGCCGATGTCACTGCCGACCCCGGATCGTTCATCTACGGTCGGTCGCTCGGCGGCGACGCCGCGGCCTCCAGTGCACGGGTCACCGCGGCCGTCGCCGGCGAGGGTGACCGCGTGCTCAGCACGCTCAAGCACTTCCCGGGGCACGGAGCCGCCCCGGGCGATTCGCACGTCGGCATCCCGAGCAGCGAGATGCGCTACCTCGACTGGCAGCGTCAGGAGGCGCCACCATTCCGCGCCGGAATCGACGCCGGCGCCGAGTTCGTGATGTTCGGGCATCTCGCGTTTCCCGCCATCGACGCGCAGCCGGCGAGCCTCTCCTCCGCCTGGCACCACATCCTGCGTGAACAACTCGGCTTCACCGGGCTCAGTATCTCCGACGACATGCGCATGCTGCAGGACTCCGGCGACCCCCGCTACGCCGACCCGGTGCAGAACGTGATCGCGGCCTTCGCCGCAGGCACCAGCATGGTGCTGTACACGCTGCCGGCCGATCCGGCCACGATCGGGGTCGACATCGACGCCGTCATCCACGGTGTCGCGGATGCCGTGCGCTCCGGTCACATCTCGGCGGATCAGATCGATGCCGATGCGCTCGCGGCTCTCCGTCTGCGCGAAGGCTCCTGAGAAAAACTTTCGGCGACGCGGAATAACCCCCAAAGACAATGCGTTTGCATGTATCACGGCCGTGAACCCGGCCCCCAATCACGTAGAAAGTAGCCACATGACTGCAACGCTCGAAACCACCATTCCCGGATACCGCGCGGGAACCTGGATCATTGACCCGACCCACAGCGAGGTCGGATTCAGCATCCGCCACCTGATGATCAGCAAGGTCAAGGGCAAGTTCGAGCGCTTCACCGCGACCTTCGTGACGGGCGAGAACCCCCTCGACTCCTCGGTGACCGCTTCCGCCGAGGTCGTCTCGATCAACACGAACGAGCCCAACCGCGACGGTCACCTCCGCACGGGCGACTTCTTCGAGGCCGAGACGTACCCGACGATCGACTTCGTGTCGACCGGTGTGCGCGTGGTCAAGGGCGAGTTCCTCGTCGATGGCGACCTCACCATGAAGGGCGTCACCAAGCCGGTCACCTTCGAGTTCGACTTCGGCGGCTTCGGCGGCGACCCCTACGGCAACTACAAGGGCGGCGCGACGGCCAAGGCCGTCGTCAACCGTGAGGACTTCGGCCTGACCTACAACGCGGCCCTCGAGACCGGTGGCATGCTCCTCGGCGACACCGTCACGATCTCGCTCGAGCTCCAGGCGGCGCTGCAGGCGTAATTCCCTGACGTGCCCA
>JBEVGZ010000214.1:0-3539 GCA_040511515.1 Microterricola sp. | reverse complement strand
GACGCGCTGCTGGCGGAGACCCGCGCGCTCGACCCGCTCGACCAGCTGGCCAGGACCCTCGACGCGACGCTCGAGAGTGCGCAGACCAGCCGGGATGCCGCGACGCAGCTCGATATCGGCTTCGACCTGGCCGCTTTCGGCGAGCTCGACGCCGCCGTGGCCGCATTCACGCTGGCCGCCGAACTGCCGAGCACCGCCGCTGGCAATGCGACGCCCATCGCGCTCTACGCGAAGGCGTCGGTTCTCGATCGACTGGGCCGCACGGATGCCGCGGCGGCCGCGCGCGCCGAGGCCAGCTCGGTGCCGGCCGCCCGCAGCTTCCCCAGCACGCTCGACCACCACGACGTGCTGCGCGAGGCCATCGCGAGCGACCCGCACGATCTCCAGGCCCTGTCGCTGCTCGGCATGTTCCTCTACCACCAGCGTCGCCACGAGCCGGCTCTGACCCTGTGGGAGCGGGCACTCGAGCTCGGCAGCACCGATGCAACGGTTCTCCGCAATGCGGCGATCGCCCGCTACAACCTGCTCGGTGACGCCGAGACGGCGCGCGACTACTACGAGCGCGCGCTGGCGCTGCGCCCGGCCGATGCCCGGCTCTGGTTCGAGTCTGACCAGCTGCTGAAACGCATCGGTGTTCCGGCCGAGGACCGCATCGCCCGCATCCCGCTCGCCGCCACCTCGCGCGATGACCTCGCCGTGGAGTACGCGAAGCTGCTGACGGAGCTCGGTCGGCCGGCAGAGGCCGTTGAGTTGCTCGAATCCAGGCCGTTCCAGCCGTGGGAAGGCGGAGAGGGCCAGGCGCTCGGCGCCTGGGACGGCGCCCGCGCGGCGCTCGGACTGCCGCTCGGCGATCCGCCCGTCTCGCTCGGCGAGGTGCGCATGCTCATCGACGTGCCCCAGCCCGTGCGCGAGGACGGCCGGATCGACTACTTCGCCACCTCGCTGCCGGAGCTCCTGCTCTTCACCCGCATCGAGGATCTATAGGCGCGAGAACCGGGCGCAGACGGCGCGGCGTCGGCATGTGCTTCCGGCGCCGCGCGGATCCGCGAAACGTCCACACCGCGCAGCGGTTTCGTCCATGTCCGATAGTGAGAAGTGACATGGCTGCTGGGGCCGCGTGAACCATAGGATGAGCGGATGCTCAAAGTAGAGGACGCACCAGGATGGCAGTGAACGCAGTGGACGGCTCGGTTGTACAGCTCCGCGCAGGCGGAACCAGCATCATCGCGCTGGTGGATGCCGGCAGGCTCCCGCGCATCGTGCACTGGGGTGCCGACCTCGGCGAGCTCGATGACGCCGCCCTCGCGGCGGTCGTGCTCTCCGCGCTGCCGGCCGTCGGCGACAGCGCCGTGAGCTACCCGCAGCCCGTTCCCGTGCTCCCGCAGCTGGCCGAGGGCTGGCTGGGCCGCCCCGGCCTCAGCGGCAGCAGCGACGGCACACGGTGGGCACCGAAATTTGGCGAGGCGATCACCAGTGTCGAGACGCGGGACGGCGGCCAGGCCCTGCGCTCCGACGCGGTGGACGCCGAGTACGGTCTCAGCCTCTCGATCGAGATCGAGGTGCTGGCCAGCGGCCTCGCGCGCCAGCGGGCAACGCTCGTCAACGAGCGCGGCGAGAGCTACCGCGTCGACGGCCTCGAGCTGGCGTTCCCCGTCCCTGTGACCGCGACGGAGGTGCTCGACTTCACCGGCCGCTGGTCACTCGAGAAGGTGCCGCAGCGTCGCCCGTTCCACATCGGTGCCTGGCTGCGGGAATCCCGCGGCGGCAAGCCCGGCCTCGAGCACACCATGCTGCTGGCCGCCGGCGAGGCAGGCTTCGGCTTCCAGAGCGGCGCGGTGTGGGCCGTGCACCTGGGCTGGAGCGGCAACCAGGTTCTCGCCGCCGAGCGCATGCCGAGCGGCGTGCAGCACCTCTCCGCCGGCGAGATCATCCTGCCCGGCGAGGTCACGCTCGCTGCCGGTGAGCGGTACACGAGCCCGTGGCTCTACGGCTCGTGGGGCAACGGCCTCGACGAGCTGGCCGGCCGCTTCCACGAGACGATCCGGGCCTGGCCGCAGCACCCATCGACGCCGCGCCCCGTCATCCTGAACACCTGGGAGGCCGTCTACTTCCAGCACGACTTCGACACGTTGAGCGCCCTCGCCGAGCGTGGCGCCGCCCTCGGCGTCGAGCGCTTCGTTGTCGACGACGGTTGGTTCCTCGGCCGCCGCAACGACCGGACATCGCTCGGCGACTGGACGGTTGACCCCGCGGTCTGGCCACAGGGACTGGAGCCGCTGGCGAAGCGCGTGCGTGAGCTCGGGATGGACTTCGGCCTCTGGTTCGAGCCCGAGATGATCAACCTCGACTCCGAGCTGGCCCGTGCCCACCCGGAGTGGATCTTCGACGCCGGGCACGGTACCGGCATCCCGTCGCGCTACCAGCACGTGCTCGACCTCGGTCACGAGGGTGCGTACGAGCACGTGCGCGACGGCATGTTCGCCCTGGTCAGCGCGCTCGACATCGCGTACATCAAGTGGGATCACAATCGCTATCTGCTGGATGCCGGCCACTCGCCGAGCGGTCGGCCGGGTGCGCGCGTGCAGACGCTGCAGGCGTACCGCCTCATGGCCGAGCTCAAGGAGGCCTTCCCCGGCCTCGAGATCGAGTCGTGCGCGAGCGGCGGCGGCCGCATCGACCTCGGCGTGCTCGCGCACACCGACCGCGTCTGGCCGAGCGACTGCAACGACCCGCACGAGCGGCTCGAGATCCAGCGCTGGACCGGGCTGATGGTCCCGCCCGAGTACCAGGGCACCCACATCGGTGCGGCCGAATCGCACACCACCCACCGCATCCACCCGCTCGACTACCGCGCGGAGAAGGCGCTCTGGGGTCACCTCGGCCTCGAGGTCAACCTGCTCGAGGCGGATGACGCGACGCTCGCCGTGCTCGGCCGCTGGGTCGCCTTCCACCGCGAGCACCGCGGCCTGCTGCACAGCGGCCGCGTCGTGCACGCCGACCTGCCGAACGCCGCGACCCGGCTCCAGGGTGTCGTCGCGAGGGACGGCGCCGAGGCGCTCTACGCCTTCAGCGTCACCGAGCGGCCGGCGAACTGGCCGCCCGGCCGCGTGACGCTGCCGGGGCTCGACGCCGAGCGCAGCTACCGGGTGAGCGCGGTGTTCCCCGGCACTCCGCTGCCGGAGGGCGCCGTGGTTCCGCCGTGGATCCTCAGCGGTGTCACGCTGCCCGGGCGCGTTCTCGGCACCGTCGGCGTCGAGGCACCGTCGCTCGATCCCGACACCTCTGTGCTGTTCCACGTGACCGCGGTCGACGCCTGACGCTCGTGTTCGAGCTCACGGCCGGTGACGGCCCCGATGGAGGCGGCGGCGCGCTCGTGCGTGCCGTCGTCTGCGCCAGGGGCGCCAGCCTGCGCGCGCTCCGCGTCGAGGGCGTCGAGCTCATCCACTCGACGCTCGACCCGACGCCACCGCTGTCGGCCGGGACCGTGCTCGTGCCGTGGCCGAACCGGGTGGAGGGCGCGCGCTGGGTCCACGACGGGC
>JBEVGZ010000213.1:0-3226 GCA_040511515.1 Microterricola sp. | reverse complement strand
ATGCTCGGCTCGCCGCCGGCCTCACGCACGGCCGCGGCCAGGATGTTGCCGGCGTAGATGCCGGCAGGGCCGGCGCCGATGATCGCGACGCGGAGGGGGGACGCGGGAAGCGACCGGGTCATGGGTGGGCCTTTCGGGGTGTGCTGGATGCAGGTGGGGTGTTCTGGCGCAGGGAGCAGGCGCTCGCCGCCGGGTGAGCGGTGGTCACCGGATGCCGCCGGGGCGGAGGCCCCTGCGGCGCAGGAGCCGTCGTTCGATCGGGGCGAAGAAGACGAGTTCAACCAGGATTCCGATCGCGAGGATCACCAGGATCGTGGCGAGGACAGCCGAGAGATCGGCGAGCTCGCGGCTCTGCTGCAGCATGGATCCGAGACCGAAGCCGATGGTGCCGCCCATCGTGATGATCTCGGCGGCCATCAGCGACCGCCAGGAGAAGGCCCAGCCCTGCTTGAGCCCGGCGAAGTAGCCGGGCATTGCGGCCGGGAGAACGATGAGGGTGGCGAGCTGGCCGCGGTTGGCCCCCAGCACCGTTCCGACGCGACGCAGCTGCGGCGGAACCTGGTCGACGCCGGCGACCAGGCCGTTCGCGATCGACGGGATCGCTCCCATCAGGATCACAAAATAGACCGTGGCGTCGCTGAGCCCGAACCAGAGGATCGCGGCCGGCACCCAGGCAACGGACGGCAGCACCTGCAGGCCGGAGAGCAGCGGGCCGAGTGCGCGCCGGAGCAGTCTCCACTCCGCGAGCAGCAGACCGAGCGGAGTGCCGATGGCGACTGCGATCAGGAATCCGATGCCGCCGCGTTCCAGGCTGGTGAGCACGGCGAGCTGCAGCCGGCCATCCGACCAGAGTTCGGCCATGGATGCGGCGACGTCGAGCGGTCCTGGGGCGAGGTCGGGGCGCGGCTGGGCGATGACGACGTAGAACTGCCAGGCGGCGGTCAGCGCGACGAGCAGCAGCACCGGCGGCAGAACGCTGTCGAGGAAGCGTCGCCACGGACTCTTCTCGGTGACCGCGACGCTCTGCAGGGCGTCGAGCCCGGATTCGAGCGTGCGCAGCTCCGAGGCGGCCTGTGCGACGGCGGCGTGGTCCGTGACGGAGTGATCGACGGCGGCTCGATCGTTGACGCTGTCGGAATCGATCAGGGACGTGTTGCGCGTCTCCGTGGTTCTCGTGGCGGTGGTGTCAGGCAGCATTGCGGCGGATCTCCTGTCTGAGTTGATCCGTGATCTCGGCCGAGAGACGCGAGACCTCAGGGGATTCGATGCGCCGATGTGCGTCGCCGGAGACCTGCCACTCGTTCGCGATCCGGCCTGGACGCGACGACATCAGCAACACACGCTGACCGAGTCGCACGGCCTCGCGCACATTGTGGGTGACGAAGACGATCGTTCGCCCGGTTTCCCTCCACACCCGATCGAGCTCCTCGTGCAGCAGGTCGCGGGTGATGGCGTCGAGCGCGGCGAACGGCTCGTCCATCAGCAGCACCTGGCGGTCCTGGGCGAGTGAACGCGCGAGGGCGACCCGTTGGCGCATGCCGCCGGAGAGCTCGTGCGGGCGCTTCTCTGCGGCATCCGCGAGGTTGACCACGTCGAGCAATTCACGTGCCTCGCTGCGACGCCTGGCCCGCGGCACTCCGCGCAGCCTGAGCGCGAGCTCGACATTGCGGCTGGCCGTCAGCCAGGGGAGGAGCGCCGAATCCTGGAACATGACCGCGGCGTTGCCGCTGGCGACGGTGATGCTGCCGGAGCTCGGGTGCTCAAGGCCGGCGATGATGTTGAGCAGGGTGGACTTCCCGCAGCCGGATGCGCCGAGGAGGCAGACGAAATCGCCCGGCTCGATCGTGAGGCTCACGTTGTCGAGCACGAGTGGCCCCGTCGGCGTGAAACGCTTGCTCACAGCGTCGATCTGGATTGCGCTCTGGCCGGCCATGGGCTATTCGGTCCCCAGTTCGCCGGCCGTGACCGGTGCGGCGCCTGCCGCGGAGAGCACGGCGTTCAGGGCCGCGAGGTCGAACAGTCCGTTGATGTCTCCCGCCTTGGCGGTGCCGGCGTCCACTCCGGCCTTCAGGAGCACGGGGAAGGTTGCCGCGAGCGGGTCTGTGGTGAAGGTGACGTGTTCGAGCGCGCGCTCGATCACGGGATCCGACAGGGATTTCCCGGTGTCGGCGGCAAGCTTGGCGTTGATCACCGCACCCGCCTCGCTCGGGTTCTCGTTCAGCCAGGCGACGGACTGTGCGTGCCCGGCCAGGAGGGCCTCCACCGCATCGGGGTGCTCGGCCAGGAACTCGGCACGGACTGCGAGGACCGTCGTCGGGAAGGCGCCGTCCTCCCAGAGGGATGCCTCGTCGACGAGGACCTGCGCACCGGCGTCGAGCACGAGGCGGGACACCCACGGTTCCGGAAGCCAGGCGCCGTCGATCTGCCCGCTCTGGAAGAGGGCGAGCGTCTGAGCGTTCTCGGTCGGCGTGATGGCGACGTCGCCGCCGCCGGTTGTGCTGGTCTCGTAGCCCTCCGCGGACAGCCAGTTGCGCAGCGCGACGTCCTGGGTGTTGCCGAGCTGTGGGGTGGCGAGGGTGGTTCCTGCGAGATCTGCCGCACTGTCGATCCCTGGCCGCACGACGAGGGCAGCGCCCCCGCTCGCCGCGCCGGCGACGATGCGGAGCGACTGGCCGCCACTCGCGACGAAACTGTTCACCGCCGGGTTGGGGCCGATGTAGGCGGCATCGATCGCGCCGGCGCTGAGGGCTTCGATCGTCGCCGGGCCCGCGCTGAAGATCTGGGGCGTCAGCGTGGTGTCCCCGAGCTCCTCCTCGAAGAAGCCCTTCTCCAGGCCGACGAGTGCCGGGGCGTGGGTGACGTTGTCGAAGTAGCCGAGCCGGAGCTCCTCGGCCGGGCCGGTTGCCGGCACGTCGCCCGCCGGCGTCGCGCATCCGCTCAGCATGGTCACGAGGAGTCCGATCGACGCAATGCCGAATGTTGCGCTGAGTCGTCTGCGGTTCATGCTGCACTCTCCGTGGTGTCGGTGATGACGATTCCGGCGGCGAGCGTCGCGCCGTCCTGGGGGTGGATCACGAGGAAGGCTCCTGCCCGGCGGTTGACCGCGTACTCCTCTATCGGCAGGGCCTATGCGAGACGTATGCCGGCGTGGCCGATGTCGTTGATGTCGAGGCCGTCTGCGGCCTCGATGGCGAGGGTGTCCAGGTTTCGGCGTCCAGTGACGGTC
>JBEVGZ010000212.1:0-3025 GCA_040511515.1 Microterricola sp. | reverse complement strand
TCGGCGCGGCGCTCGCGGCACCAGAGGCCGTGCCGTCGACCGACGGCCTGACGCACCTCGCCTACGAGCTGCTGCTCGGCAATGTGCTCGGGCAGCCGGTCACGCTCGACGCGATCACGGTGCTCGGCGACGGTGCGGAGCTGCTGCTGCTCGAGGGTGACGAGCTTGCGGCGTGGATGCGGCCTCTCGGCGGATCGGCGCCCGACCGCGCGCTCGAGGCGGGGCAGCAGGGGATCATCTACCTCGACGTCACCGTGCCATCACCGGAGGATGCACCGACCGCACTCAGCCACGTCATCGAGCTGACACCGGAGGCCGCGATCCCGCCCGTCGTCGAGAAGCCGATGACCGAGACGATCGCGGTGACGACGGTCGCGGCATCCGCCCCCATCGTGATCGGATCGCCGGTGCGCGGGGCCGGCTGGCTCGACGGCAACAGCTGCTGCGCCGTCACGCCGCACCGCACGGCGGTGAACCCCGTGAACGGCACGCTGCACGCGCCGGAACGGTTCGCGATCGACTTCGTACAGCTGGATGCCGCGGGCCGCATCATCGGCGGGGCGATCGACGATCTCGCGAGCTACGGCTACTACGGGGCCGACATCCTGGCGGTCGGCGACGGCCCGATCGTCTCGATGGCTTGGGAACTGCCGGAGGAGCAACCGGGGGAGCACCCGGCGGGGCTCGCCCTGGACGAGTACGGCGGCAACCACATCGTGCAGGACCTCGGCGGCGGGCGCTTCGCGTTCTACGCGCACCTGCAGGGCGGCAATCCGGAGGGCCTCACGCTGGGGCAGACGCTGACGCGCGGGGAGGTCATCGGCGCGCTCGGCAACTCGGGGAACACCGATATGCCGCACCTGCACTTCCACATCATGGACTCGCCCCGTCCGCTCAGCTCCAACGGTCTGCCGTTCCTGATCGACTCGTTCACGCTCGCCGGCACCGTGGGCGAGGCCGAGCTCACGGCGTGCATGGCGGCATCCGTTCCGTGCGCCGTCGACGCTGACACCGGCTCTGCTGGCAACGACTCCGACGGCGGCGCCATGACCGAGACGAGCCCGCTCTACCGCGACGTCATCGACTTCGGCGGCTGAGACACGGCGCCCGGTCGGCTGGCGCCGACTCCTCAGCGCCGACTCCTCAGCGCCGGCGCCTGCCGCGGGCCGCAGCCTCATCGAGGCAGTCGTTCAACGTGATCGCGGCGTCGATCAGCGCGAGGTGGGTGAAGGCCTGCGGGAAGTTGCCGACCTGCTCCCCGGTTGGTGCGATCTCCTCCGAGTACAGCCCGAGGTGGTTGGCGTAGGTGAGCATCTTCTCGAACGTGATCCGGGCCTGGTCGAGTTTCCCGCCGCGCGCGAGGGCGTCGACGTAGAGGAAGCTGCAGAGCGAGAACGTCCCCTCCGAGCCGCGGAGGCCGTCCGGCGAGGCGCTCGGGTCGTAACGGTACACGAGGCTGTCGGAGACGAGCTCGGCCTCGATCGCCGCCATGGTGTCCTGCCACATCGGGTCGTGCGCCGAGATGAAACCCACCTGCGGCATCTTCAGCAGCGACGCGTCGAGCACGGCCTCGCCGTACTGCTGGACGAAGGCCCGCCGTTCGGCGTTCCAGCCCTTCCTCATGATCTGCTCGTAGATGGCGTCGCGCTTCGCCGTCCACCGCGCGAGCGGGGCCGGTCGGCCGTGCCGCTTCGCCAGACGGATGCCGCGGTCGAACGCGACCCAGCACATCAGGCGCCCGTAGGTGAAGTCCTTGCGCCCGCCGCGGGTCTCCCAGATGCCCTCCTCCGGCTGATCCCAGTTGTCGGAGAGCCAGTCGAGCAGCTGGCAGATGGCCAGCCAGCCCGAGTGACCGAACTCGATGCCGTTGCGGTCGGCGTTCCAGACGGCATCCATCGCCTCGCCGTAGATGTCCAGCTGCAACTGCCCCGCGGCCCCGTTGCCGATCCGGGCCGGGTAGGAGCCCCGGTAGCCTTCCCAATCGGCGAGGATCTCCTCGGAGAGATGCGGGTCGCCGTCGATCCGATACATGATGTTCAGCGGCCCGGTGTCGCTGTCCAAGGGCTCGACCACGCGGTCGCGCAGCCACGCTCCGAAGGCGGCCGCCTCCTCGAAGAAGCCCATCCGTACGAGCGTGTGCACCGAGAACGAGGCGTCTCGCACCCAGGTGTAGCGGTAGTCCCAATTGCGCTCGCCGCCGATCTGCTCCGGAAGCCCGGCGGTCGGCGCCGCGACAAGCCCACCGGATGGCGCGTGGGTCATGAGCTTCAGCGTGATTGCCGAGCGCTGCAACTGCTCGCGCCACCTGCCGGTGTACGTGGACTGACCGACCCAGTCCTGCCAGAACGCGACCGTGTCGTCGAAGAGTCGCTGCGCCTCAGCAACGGGCACATCGGCCGGGGAAGCCGCGCTGCCCGTCTCCAGCACCACGCCGCGCATCTGCCCCTCGGTGAGCCTCAGGGAGTAGCGCAGATCGCCCTCGGCGGTCGACCCCCAGCGCGCGAGCCGCTCATCATCCGGGTTGCGGATCAGATTGACCGTCATGCCCGTTTCGCCCGCTTCGCAGCTCGCCCCGCTGTCGGTGACCGTCAGGCGATGCGCCTGCCGTCCGTAGTCGAATCGGGGAGCGATCTCGAGGTCGAACTCGATACTGCCCCGCACACACCGCACCACGCGGATCAGCCGGTGACGATCGCTCGGCGGGCCTGATTTCACCGGCATGAAATCGACCAGTTCGCCGACGCCTCCCTCGGTGAGGAAGCGCGTGATGAGGATCGCGGTGTCGGGGAAGTAGAGCTGCTTCGTCTCGAACGCGGCGTCGTGGGGGCGTGCGCTGAAGTGCCCGCCGCCGGCGTGATCCAACAGCGAGCCGAAGATGCTCGGGGAATCGAAGCGCGGGCTGCAGAACCAGTCGATCGTTCCGTCCGTCGACACCAGCGCGGAGGTCTGCAGATCTCCGATGAGCCCGTGGTCGGCGATCGCGGGGTAATCGTCCATGGCCGTGCTCTCCGTTCCCTGTGCTCCG
>JBEVGZ010000211.1:0-2936 GCA_040511515.1 Microterricola sp. | reverse complement strand
CCCGGCTTGGCCAGAACGACGACGGCGGCCGGCTGTTCGATGGCCGGCAGCAGCTCCTGTTTCATCGAGCCGGTGGCCCAGAGGCCGATCGCGACGATGAGCAGGCTGAGCAGCGCGACGATGGCGCGGTTGGCCAGGCTCAGGCGGGTGAGCAGCGTCATGGAGTGGATTCCTTCGATAGGCATTCTGCGAGCGTTTTCACGCTACGAGAGTGCCCACCGGCCGCGCGTCCCCCTGAGTGTCTATATGCGCCGCCGACACATCGGCCTCAGGTACCACAGCCCAGTGAAGTACAGCCCAGTGAGGTACAGCCCAGTGAGCTATTGCCCAGCGGTTTGCTGCGCGGCTCCGACGTACTTCGCCAGGTGCTTGCCGGTGAGGGTGGATCGCGCGCCGACGAGTTCGGCCGGTGTGCCCTCGAAGACGATGCGGCCGCCGTCGTGGCCGGCACCCGGCCCGAGATCGATGATCCAGTCGGCATGCGCCATCACGGCCTGGTGATGCTCGACGACGATCACCGACTTCCCCGACTCGACCAGGCGGTCGAGCAGTCCGAGCAGGTGCTGCACATCGGCCAGATGCAGACCGGTCGTCGGCTCGTCGAGCACGTAGATGTCGCCCTTCTCCGCCATGTTCGTGGCGAGCTTGAGGCGCTGGCGCTCGCCGCCTGAGAGGGTCGGAAGCGGCTGGCCGAGGCGCAGGTAGCCGAGGCCGACATCCACCAGACGGTGCAGGATCGCGTGGGCGGCCGGCGTGCGGGCGTCCCCGGCGCGGAAGAACTCCTCTGCCTCAGCCACCGACATCGACAGCACCTCGCTGATGTCGCGGCCGCCGAGGTGGTACTCGAGCACGGATGCCTCGAAGCGCTTGCCCTCGCATACCTCACAGGTCGTGGCGACACCGGCCATCATGCCGAGGTCGGTGTAGATCACGCCCGCACCGTTGCAGTTGGGGCACGCTCCCTCGGAGTTGGCGCTGAACAGTGCCGGCTTGACACCGTTCGCCTTGGCGAATGCCTTGCGGATCGGCTCGAGCAGCCCGGTGTAGGTCGCCGGGTTGCTGCGGCGCGAACCGCGGATGGCGCCCTGGTCGATCGACACGACACCGGCGCCGGCAGGAATCGAGTCGTGGATCAGTGAGCTCTTGCCCGAGCCCGCGACGCCGGTCACGACGCAGAGCACGCCGAGTGGAACGTCGACATCCACGCTCTTCAGATTGTGCGAGGTCGCGCCCCGGATCTCGAGCGTTCCGTTCGGTGTGCGCACGGCTGGCTTCACCGACACCCGATCATCGAGGTGGCGACCGGTGAGGGTACCGCTGGCACGGAGCGCCTCAACGGTGCCCTCGAAGCAGATCGTGCCTCCGGCGGTTCCCGCTCCCGGACCGATGTCGATGACGTGGTCGGCGATCGCGATCATCTCTGGCTTGTGCTCGACGACGAGCACGGTGTTGCCCTTGTCGCGGAGGCGGAGCAGCAGCTCGTTCATCCGCTGGATGTCGTGTGGGTGCAGACCGATGGTGGGCTCGTCGAAGACGTAGGTGACATCGGTGAGGGCGGAGCCGAGGTGGCGGATGAGTTTGGTGCGCTGCGCCTCACCACCGGAGAGCGTTCCGGATGGCCGATCGAGCGAGAGGTAGCCGAGCCCGATCTCGACGAAGGAGTCGAGGGTGCGGCGCAGCGTGGAGAGCAGCGGGGCCATCGCCGGCTCGTCCAGGCCGTTCACCCACGTGGCGAGGTCGCTGATCTGCATCGCACAGGCATCCGCGATGTTGACGCCGTCGATGCGGGAGGAGCGGGCGATCTCGCTGAGGCGGCTACCGCCGCAATCGGGGCACGCCGTGTACGTGACCGCGCGATCCACGAAGGCGCGGATGTGCGGCTGCATCGCCTCGCGGTCCTTGGAGAGCATCGACTTCTGGATCTTGGAGACCAGACCCTCGTAGCTCATGTTGATCGACTGGATCTTGACCTTGGTCGGCTCCTTGTAGAGGAAGTCGTGGAGTTCGGCCTCGCTGTAGTCGCGGATGGGCTTGTTCGGGTCGAGGAAGCCGGACTCGGTGTAGATGCGCACCATCCAGCCGTCGGCCGTGTAGCCGGGGATCGTGATCGCACCCTCCGCGAGTGACTTGGCTTCGTCGAAGAGCTGGGCGAGGTCGATGTCTGTCACCATGCCCATGCCCTCGCAGCGCGGGCACATGCCGCCGGTGACGGAGAACTCGCGCCGCTCCTTCACCGTCTCCCCGGCCTTCTGCATGGTGATGGCGCCGGTGCCGCTTGCGGATGCGACGTTGAAGGAGAACGCCTGCGGCGAACCGATGTGCGGCTGCCCGAGCCGGCTGAACAGGATGCGCAGCATCGCGTTGGCGTCGGTGGCGGTGCCGACCGTCGAGCGGATGTTGGCGCCCATCCGCTCCTGGTCGACGAGGATCGCCGTCGTCAGGCCCTCGAGCATGTCGACATCCGGCCGCGCCAGCGACGGCATGAAGCCCTGCACGAAGGCGCTGTACGTCTCGTTGATCATCCGCTGGGACTCCGCGGCGATCGTGCCGAAGACGAGGGAGCTCTTGCCGGAGCCGGAGACGCCGGTGAAGACCGTGAGCCGGCGCTTCGGGATGACGACGCTCACGTCTTTGAGGTTGTTCACCCTGGCGCCGTGGACGCGGATCAGGTCGTGGCTGTCTGCGCTGTGCCTGCCGTCGTCCAGGAGTGAACTCGCGTGTGTGTCCGTCGTCATGGTCATGAGGTCTCCAACTGTCGTGCGGGATGCCGCGTTCCTGCAGGCGTCGCTCGTCGCGGCCGGTTCGAGCTTACTTCGGAGCACTCGGTGTCGTCACGGCATCCGCAGCTCTGGCGCGTACCATCGTCTGGTGCCACCACGTTCTCCGCTACCGCAACGAAACGGGCTGGATGCCGCCTGGCTGCGCACCCCGGACCG
>JBEVGZ010000210.1:0-7862 GCA_040511515.1 Microterricola sp. | reverse complement strand
GCTCGCGCTGGCCCCCGACGCGGTCAGCCTCGAGGACTTCGAGAAGAACCCTCCGGAGAAGCTCGCCATCGTGCTCGGCTCCGAGGGCGACGGCCTGAGTCGGGCGGCGCTGGCATCCGCGGACACCACCGTCACGATCCCCATGCTGCACGGCGTCGATTCGCTCAACGTCGCGGCGGCGAGCGCCGTTGCACTGTACGCACTGCGCGTTCGCCCAGCCGAGACCGCTTAGGCTCTTTTCGTGACCCTAACCCGACGCCAGATCTATCGACGTCGCAGGATCGCCGTCTTCAGCGTTGCCGGCGTGGCACTCATCGCCGTGCTCTCGATGCTGTTCTACGGCGTGAATGCCCTCGCGGCCCCGCTTCCGGCCACGGCCATCGCGCGCGGCGAGGTGCCGGTGCTGACGCAGGCCGCCACACCGGTCGAGTGGCCCGGCTTCGGTCGCACAGCGGTCGGCCAGCTCGGGACCACCGGGATCATGGCCAGCGAGGGTGACCAGTCCAGCGGCCCGATCGCGAGCATCACCAAGGTGATCACCTCCCTCGTCGTGCTCGATGAGCACCCGCTCGGTGCGGGAGAGGCCGGCCCGGAGATCGACTACACCGAGGCCGACGTCGACATCTACTGGGACACGATCGCCGAGAACGGTTCATCGGCGCCCGTCGTGGCCGGCATGAGCCTCAGCCAGCGGGAGACGCTCATCGCGCTGCTGCTGCCCTCGGCCAACAACTACGCCGAATCGCTCGCCGTGTGGGCCTTCGGCTCGATGGACGCCTATCTGGCGGCAGCTGACACCTGGATCGCCGAGCACGGCCTCACCGACACGCACGTCGTCGACGCCAGTGGTCTCTCCGCCGGCAGCGTGAGCAGTCCGGCCAACCTCGTCGAGATCGGCAAGCTCGCCATCGCGCAGCCGGCGATCGCCGAGATCATCGCGATGAAGTCGGCCGAGCTGCCCACCATCGGCACCGTCACCAACACGAACAAGCTCCTCGGCAAGCACGGCGTCACCGGCATGAAGACCGGAACGACCGACGAGGCCGGCGCCTGCCTGCTCTACACCGCGGATGCCGTCATCGACGGTCAATCCGTGACGCTCGTCGGCGCGACGCTCGGCGCAGACACCCACTCGGAGTTGAACGACGCCGTCGGCACGCTGCTCGACAGCGTCTTCGCCGGCTTCCACACCGTTCCCCTCACCACGGAGGGCCAGCAGTGGGCGAGCTACTCCACCGAGTGGGGCGACGCCGCGTCGGCGGAGAGCGCGGCATCCGCCTCGCTGCTCGTCTGGTCGGACACCCCCATCGAGACCACCCTCGAGCTGCCGGATGTCGCCCTCGTCGGCGACGGCGCCGAGATCGGCAGCGTCACGTTCACGGCCGGCGGGCAGAGCACCAGCGTGCCGATCACGGCCAACGGCACGCTCGGCGACCCCGGCGTGTGGTGGAAGCTTGGTAACCCGCGCTAGTCGTCCTCGGGCTTCGCGAGCACGAAGGGCGCGGCATCCGGGCGCTTCGCGCTCACCAGGTCCCCTGAGGACTGGTGCCGCACCCGACGGAGCACCCACGGAACCAGGTAGTCCCTGGCCCAGCTGAGGTCTTCGCTGCGTGCCTCACGCCACGAGCGGACGGGTGCTGGCTCCGGTTCTGCCGGCTTCAGCTCGTTCGGCACGTTGAGCGAAGCCAGCACGAGCCTGGCGATCTCGTGGTGGCCGAGCGGGTTCAGGTGCAGCCGGTCCGGCGCCCAGAAACGGGTGTCCTGGATCTCTTTGAGCGGCCACTGGTCGGCCACAATGCAGTCGTACTTCGCGGCGATGGTCCGCAGATTCTCGTTGTAGATGGCGACCTTGCCGCGGATGCCGCGGAACACCGGCGAGAAGCCCACATCGGTCGCTGTGAACAGCACGACCGTCGCCTTGTCGCGCGTGAGCTTCGCGATCGCCTGCTCGACGAGCGCCGACACGGCGTCGGGATCGCTGCCGGGCCGGATCACGTCGTTGCCGCCGCCGGAGATCGTGATGAGATCCGGGTGCAGGCTGAGCGCGTGTTCGACCTGTTCGTCGAGGATCTGCTGGATCAGCTTGCCGCGCACGACGAGGTTCGCATAGGCGAAGTCGTCTGTGCCGTCACTCAGAACTTCCGCGACGCGATCGGCCCAGCCGCGGTGGCCGCCAGGCACGCTCGGCTCCGGGTCGCCGATGCCCTCCGTGAACGAGTCGCCGACGGCGACGTAGCGCTGCCAGGGGTGCACCGGCCATGGGCTCGTGGAATCGGGGAGAGCGTCTGGGGATGAAGCTGGGGCCTCGGCCTGCTCACGTCGCCGCGAGAGGCGAAACCACAGTCCCTTGTGTTTCGCGGTGTCATCAGCCATGACTCCAGCCTAACGAGCGGCCAGCGAAGAGTGTCTGCCCGAGCCGCTAAACTTGAGCCAGTGACTACTCCGCAAGCCTCCCCAGCCCATCCGGGTACCTCGGCGGCGGAGCATCTCTCCCCGTCGTTCCCCGAGAGGGCCGCATGGGGTACCGCCAGCAAGCTCAGGGCCTGGCAGGCCGAGGCGCTGGAGAAGTACTTCGAGCGGATGCCGCGCGACTTCCTCGCCGCCGCGACGCCGGGTGCAGGTAAGACGACCTTCGCGCTGCGCCTCGCCGCGGAGCTCCGCGGCCGGCGCGAGGTCGACACGATCATCGTCGTCGCGCCGACCGAGCACCTGAAGAAGCAGTGGGCGGAGGCCGCGGCCCGCGTCGGCATCCGGCTCGACCCCGAGTTCAAGAATGCCCACGGCCGTTTCGGCAAGCACTACCACGGGGTCGCCGTGACCTACGCGGCGGTCGCCGTGCGCGCATCGCTCTATCGCGACATCACCCTCAGCAACCGCACCCTGGTGATTCTCGACGAGGTACACCACGGCGGCGACGCGCTCAGCTGGGGCGACGCCATCCGCGAGGCCTTCGGCAGCGCCACCAAGCGGCTCTCGCTGACCGGAACCCCGTTCCGCTCCGACACGGCCCCGATCCCGTTCGTCGAGTACGCGCCGGACAACCAGGGCATCCGCACCTCGATCACCGACTACAACTACGGCTATGGCCGCGCCCTCGAAGACGGCGTCGTGCGCCCCGTCATGTTCATGGTCTACTCCGGCCACATGAAGTGGCGCACGAGCACCGGCGACGAGATGGAAGCCAAGCTCGGCGAGGACAACACCAAAGACATCACCTCCCAGGCCTGGCGCACTGCGCTCGACCCGGGCGGAGAGTGGATCCCGGCCGTCCTGCAAGCGGCCGACAAGCGCCTCACCGAGGTTCGTCAGGGCATCCCGGATGCCGGAGGGCTCGTGCTCGCGACCGACCACTTCGCGGCGAAGGCCTACGCCGTCATCCTCGAGGGGATCACCGGCCAACCGGTCACCCTCGTGCTCTCGGATGACAAGGAGGCCTCGGACAACATCGATACCTTCTCGGCCGGTACGAGCCGGTGGATGGTTGCCGTGCGCATGGTGTCCGAGGGTGTCGACGTTCCCCGGCTCGCCGTCGGCGTCTACGCCACCTCCTCTGCGACCCCGCTGTTCTTCGCCCAGGCCATCGGCCGCTTCGTGCGCGCCCGCAGGCGCGGTGAGACGGCATCCGTCTTCCTGCCCAATGTGCCGCAACTGATGGCCCTCGGCTCGCAGATGGAGCTCGAGCGCGACCACGCGCTCGACCGCATCAGCAAGGACGAAGACGGCGACATCTACAATCCCGAAGACGCCATGGTCGCCGCGGCGAACAAGGACGACAAGGCGTCGGACGCGCTCACCAGCGAGTTCAGCTTCCAGGCGCTCGGCTCCGCCGCGACCTTCGACCGGGTGCTCTTCGACGGCCACGAGTTCGGCACGCTGGCCGAGCCCGGCAGCGACGAGGAGTACGACTTCATCGGGATCCCGGGGCTGCTCGAACCCGAACAGGTGAGCGATCTGCTGCGGCAGCGGCAGGCCAAGCAGGCCCGCCGGGCCGCCGAGCGGCAGAAGAACCGCCCGGCGGAGGAGATCGCGGCCGAGACGCCGCAAGCCCTCTACCGCACCCTGAAGGAGCAGCGTGCGCTGCTGAACAGCCTCGTCGGCATGTGGGCGAAGCTCACCGGCGAACCGCACGGCATCGTGCACGCCGAGCTCCGCCGCCTGTGCGGCGGGCCGGCGGTCGCTCAGGCCAGTGTGACCCAGCTGCAATCACGCATCCTGCTCCTGCGGAAGCGCCTCGGCAGCACGCACTAGACGTTCTGCGACATCGGCGACGCCTGCGGCATCCAGTGCCTGCAGGATGTCGGCGGCGAGATCGTCGACGTGCTCGAGTCCGATGCTCAGGCGCACAACGCCGGCGTTGGGCTTCGCGCTCGCCTCCACCGGGCGGTGCGTGAGCGATGCGGGATGCTGCACCAGGGAGTCGACGCCGCCGAGCGAGACGGCGTGGGTGATCAGGCGGCAGGCCTCGGTGAAGGCCGCGGCCGCCTCGTAGCCGCCGACGAGCTCGATCGCGATGAGCGATCCCGGCCCGTGCAGCTGACGGCCGAGCAGGCCGAGCGGATCCTGGCCGGGGAGCGCCGGGTAGTGCACGCGCTTCAGGGCTGGGTGTCCGTCGAGCAGCAACGCGAGCTGTTCGGCCGTCGCTTGCTGGGCGCGCACGCGCACGGGCAGGGTGCGGAGGCCGCGGTGCAGCAGGTATCCGGCGAACGGGTGCAGCAGGCCACCCGTGAGGGCGCGGACCTGACGCAGGCGCTCCAGCCACTCCCGGTTCGTGGCGACGACGCCGCCCATGACGTCGCCGTGCCCGCCGAGGTACTTGGTTGCGCTGTGCAGCACGAGCGTCGCGCCGTGCATGGCGGGTTGCTGCAGCACGGGGGAGGCGAATGTGTTGTCGACGAGCACGGGCACGTCGCCCGCCGCCGCGCACACCGCGGCGATGTCGAGGAGCTCGAGCGTCGGATTCGCCGGCGTCTCGATGATCACCAGGCCGGTCTCGGGCGTGATCGCTGACGCGATGCTGTCGGCATCCGCCCAGCTGACCGTCGTGCCGAGCAGCCCGGCGGCGAGCACGTGGTCGGTGCCGCCATAGAGCGGCCGCACGGCGACGACGTGTGGCTTGCCGGCTGCGGCAGTCGCCAGCAGGCAGGCGGCCAGGGCGGCCATGCCGGTGGAGAAGGCCACGGCGCCCTCCGTGCCCTCCAGCGCGGCCAGGCTCTCCTCGAAGCGGGCGACACCCGGCTGCCAGAGGCGCTGGTAGACGGCCGATGCGCCCGGCTCGAGATCGCCGCCCGTCGCGAGGTTCTCGTAGCTCGCCCCGCCGCTCTCGACACCGACGAGCGGGTTCGTCGTCGACAGGTCGATCGTCGGTACGTGGGATCCCGATTCGCGCACACCGGCCATGCCGCCATGGACGGCGAGGGTTTCGATGTGACGGGTGGGCAAATGTGACTGAGGCATCGTTGACTCCATGGCTTGAACGTAGTTGAAGCTCTCACCACGGCTCAATAGCGTCAAGGATCCTGTGCAAAAAGCTGGTATTCTTGAAATGTTCTTCACAAAGAAAGCAGAGGCACCCCGTGGATTCGAAGAAGGCCGAACTCGACCGAGTCGACCGCTCACTGTTGCGAGCGTTGTCGGCGAATGCCAGGGCATCCGGAGCCGCGTTGGCCGCGGAGGTCGGCGTCGCCGAGTCGACCGTGTCGCTGCGGTTGCGCCGCCTGCAGACGCTCGGCTACATCCGTGGCTTCCGCGTCGACATCGATCTGGCAGCGCTCGGTGCCTCGCTGCAGGCGCTGATCTCTGTTCGCCTCGTCAAGCACGCCCGTGGCGAGATCGATGCGTTCCGGGATGCCGCCCCGCACCTGCCCGGCGTGATCGGGCTGTTCCACATGGCCGGTGCCGATGACTACCTGCTGCACGTCGCGGCCCACGACGCCTCCGAGCTACGGGACTTCGTGCTCACGCACCTCACCGGTCACCCGGCCGTGGCTCACACCGAGACGAACCTCATCTTCGAGCACGCCGACGGTGACGGCTGGCACGAGCTGGTCAAGGAGTAGCGCCGGCCAGCAGCGCAAAACCGCGGCGCACGGCCGGTTCGACGATCTCCTCCGGGAGCCCGGATTCGGCCGTGATCCGCGTCGTCGCCGCTGCGATGTCCATCCGCTGCGCATGCGCCTCGGTGATCGCAGCCGCCACGGCGCCGAGTTCGTCGGCCTGCCGGAGCATGAACTGCCGGTCCACCGCCGTGCCGTGCCCGGGGATGACGATGTCGCCGGCGCCGAGCTCGGCGGCGAGATCGCGGATGACCTGAGGCCAGGTGAACGGGAAGGATCCGGAGCCGAACATCGGCGGGCCGGACTCCTCCACGATGTCACCGACGATCCAGCAGCCGGCATCCGGAACGTGCACGACGAGGTCGGTGTCGGTGTGGCCGGGCGGCAGCGGGATGAGGCGCACGGTGCGGCCACCCAGATCCAGCTCGAGCGTCTCGCCGATCAGCTCGTGCGGCGGGGTGAGCACGACATCCGCCCAGTCGTACTGCGGCTGCGCGGCGGGATCGGCGGTCCAGGCGCTGAGGCGCGGCTGCTCGAAGTCGCGGAAGTGCGCCGGGATGCCCCGGTGTCCGTAGATCGTGGCGCCGCTGGCGAACACCTGGTTGCCGAAGCTGTGGTCGTAGTGGGCGTGGGTGTTCACAACCCAGCGGATCGGGCCCAGCTTCAACGCCTCGACATCGGCCGCGAGCTCCGCCGCCTCGCGCGGATTGCAGCGGCTGTCGACGAGGAGGACTCCGTCGTTGCCGCGCACGAGCACGGTTGAGATGTCGATCGGCTGGTAGCGTGCGTGCCAGACGCCGTCGGCAATCTCGGTCCAGTCCGTCATGGCTCGATCCTATTGGCGCCGCCTGCCGGCGGGTAGCATGGCGTCGTGCTGAGCGAGTGGACGGACTTCTTCGTCGCCTCCGCCGGGGCCGCCGCGGCCCTGGCCGGCCTCATCATCGTGGCCGTCAGCGGTGATGTGGATCGGGTCATCGCGATTCCCGGGATGGCCTCGCGAGCCGGGGTCGCGATCGCCCTTCTCGTGATGTCGACGCTCATTGCGCTCGGCGCGCTCATCCCGCACAGCTCGGCGCTGGGCTACGGGACCTTCGTCCTCGCCACCGGGCTCGTTGCCACGCTGCTCGCGACGCTGTCGCTGGTGCGGCTGGTGCGCTCGCGCCCCGGTTCCCTCGGCGAGGCGTTGCTGAAGGGTGTGTTCGGCGTGCTGCCGGCGTTCCTTGCCGTGATCGGCGGTGTGCTGGTGATGCTCGACGTGGAGGCGGGCCTCAGCTGGGTGGCCACCGGCATCCTGCTCGCCGTGGTCTTCTCCGTCGTCTCGTCGTGGGTGATCCTGATCGAGATTCGGCGCTGAACGGGAGAGCTCTCGACGTCGTTCGGGGCCCCGAAATGCTGTCAATCGCAGTGTTTCCGGGCCAACCGGGCCGGGCGATCGATAGCCTTGTCAGCGGATGCTCAGGGTTGCGCAACCATGCCCCATCACCTCATCTCGGAGACTCAGCCCCGCATGTCACAGTTCCACGAAGACACCCCCTCGGCGCGCGCCAACGTCGGTGCGCCGCTGCCGAGCAAGGCCGAGCTCAAGCGCTGGCGCCAGTACCTCGCGAACGAGCGGGCGGAGGCCGCGGTGTACCGCGAGCTGGCCGCTCACCGCGACGGCGAGGAACGCGAGATCCTGCTCGCCCTGGCCGACGCGGAGGGGCGCCACGAGGCGCACTGGCGGGAGCTGCTCGGAGAAGAGGCAGGAACGCCGGTGCGCGCCGACATCCGCACCCGCGCGCTCGGCTGGCTCGCCCGCCGCTTCGGCTC
>JBEVGZ010000209.1:0-5597 GCA_040511515.1 Microterricola sp. | reverse complement strand
TATCGCTGAGCGACACGGTTCCGAACCCGGCCGACTTCAGCGACGCCAACGAGCGCGCAGCCGCCGAGCGGGCGTTGGAGTACATGGACCTGACCGCTGGAACGCCGCTCAAGGAGGTGGCCGTCGACGCCGTCTTCATGGGCTCGTGCACGAACAGCCGCATCGAAGATCTGCGCGCGTTCGCGAGCGTCATCCAGGGCAAGAAGAAGGCCGAGGGCGTGCGCGTCATGGTCGTTCCGGGCTCCGCCCGCGTGCGCATCGAGGCCGAGGCCGAGGGCCTCGACAAGATCATCACCGACTTCGGCGCCGAGTGGCGTTTCGCCGGCTGCTCGATGTGCCTCGGCATGAACCCGGACCAGTTGGCTCCGGGGGAGCGCTGCGCGTCCACCTCGAACCGCAACTTCGAGGGTCGCCAGGGCAAGGGTGGCCGTACCCACCTGGTCTCCCCGCTCGTGGCAGCGGCAACCGCCATCCGCGGCACGCTGTCGAGCCCGTGGGATCTTGAGCACGACACCGATTCGCTGAACGCAGAGGGAGAGGCGAAGTAGCCATGGAGAAGTTCACAACCGTCACGGGCATCGCGGCTCCGCTGCGCCGCTCCAACGTCGACACCGACCAGATCATCCCGGCCGTCTTCCTCAAGCGCGTCACCAAGACCGGCTTCGAGGACGCACTCTTCTACGGCTGGCGCCAGGACCCGGAGTTCGTGCTCAATAGGCCCGAGTTCCGGGGCGCGCGCGTTCTGGTCGCCGGCGCCGACTTCGGCACGGGATCCTCGCGTGAGCACGCCGTGTGGGCGCTGCGCGACTTCGGCTTCGACGTGGTGCTGAGCCCGCGTTTCGGCGACATCTTCCGCGGGAACTCCGGCAAGCAGGGCCTGCTCGCCGCGCAGATCAGCGAAGAGGATGTCGAGAAGATCTGGGCCGCGATCGACGCGAACCCGGGAATAGAAGCGACCGTCGATCTGGTTGAGCGAACTGTGACCGTCGGTGATCTTCAGCTTCCGTTCGAGGTTGACGATTACACTCGGTGGCGGCTGCTCGAAGGTCTTGACGACATCGGGCTCACCCTGCGCGACGAAGCGTTGATTACAGAATTCGAGGCCACCCGCGAAAGCTGGCGGCCCCGTACTCTTCCAGTTAAAGCCCTCCCAGTGAGGCAGAACGTGCAGGCGGAAATTTGAACAGTCTCGGCGATGATGCAAAGAACCACGGCTCGGCCGTCGGTCTCTCCGTCGACAAGATCACCATCCACGGCGGCAAGCCGCTCGTGGGACGCATTGAACTGAAGGGCGCGAAGAACCTCGTCACCAAGGCGATGGTTGCTGCGCTGCTGGGCGAGACGCCCAGCGTGCTCAAGGACGTTCCGAACATCAGCGACGTCCGCATTGTGCGCGGGCTCCTCGAGGTGCACGGCGTCCACGTGAGCGAGGGCGAAGAAGAGGGTGAGCTCATCCTCGACCCGACCAACGTCGAGGTCGCCCACTTCGCGGCCATCGATGCGCACGCCGGCTCCAGCCGCATCCCGATCCTGTTCTGCGGACCGCTGCTGCACCGTCTCGGCGAGGCGTTCATCCCCGACCTCGGCGGATGCCGCATCGGCGACCGCCCGATCGACTTCCACCTCGACGTGCTCCGCAAGTTCGGCGCCGTCGTCGAGAAGCTGCCGAGCGGCATCCGGATGTCGGCCCCGAACGGGCTGCACGGAGCCAAGGTGGAGCTTCCGTACCCGAGCGTCGGTGCGACCGAGCAGGTGCTGCTGACCGCGGTGCGTGCAGAGGGCATCACCGAGCTCAAGGGCGCGGCCATTGAGCCCGAGATCATGGATCTCATCAACATCCTGCAGAAGATGGGTGCCACGATCTCGGTGGACACCGACCGCGTCATCCGCATCGAGGGTGTCGAGCACCTCACCGGTTACAACCACCGCTCGCTGTTCGACCGCAACGAGGCCGCCAGCTGGGCCGCCGCAGCGCTGGCAACCGAGGGTGACATCACCGTCGGCGGAGCGCGCCAGGCCGAGATGCTGACCTTCCTCAACGTCTACCGCAAGGTGGGCGGCGCCTTCGACATTCTCGAAGACGGCATCCGCTTCTACCACCCGGGCGGCGATCTGAACCCGGTGATCATCGAGACGGGTGTTCACCCCGGCTTCATGACCGACTGGCAGCAGCCACTCGTCGTGGCGTTGACCAAGGCCAAGGGCGTCTCGATCGTTCACGAGACCGTCTACGAGCAGCGCTTCGGCTTCGTCGACGCCCTGGTCGAGATGGGCGCGACGATCCAGATCCACAAGGAGTGCCTCGGCGGGCAGGCCTGCCGTTTCGGGCAGCGCAACTTCAACCACTCCGCCGTGATCACCGGGCCCACCGTGCTGAAGGGCGCCGACATCGAGGTTCCCGATCTGCGCGGCGGCTTCAGCCACCTCGTGGCCGCGCTCAGCGCGGACGGCACCTCGACGGTCAGTAACGTCGGAATCATCGCGCGCGGTTACGAGAACTTCCTCACCAAGCTCGAGATTCTCGGTGCAGACTTCGTTCTCGAAGACTGATCGCGATAATAGGGGAATGCCCGCACCAACACAGCCCGAGCGCCGCGTGCGCTCGGAGAAGAGTCACCCGTCGATCTTCTGGATCTTCGCGCTGCTCGCCGTTCCACTGATGAACCTCGCTGCCCGCTACGAGATTCGTGACGGGCACAAGATGCCTCGGCAGGGTGCCTATGTGCTCGCGCCGAATCACTACAGCGAGATCGACCCCGTCGTCGTCGGTGTCGTCGCGTGGAAGCTCGGGCGTTACCCCCGCTTCCTCGCGAAGGCCTCCGTCTTCAAGGTTCCCGTGCTGGGCTGGGCGCTGCGGGCATCCGGGCAGATCCCCGTCGACCGCCACGGCAACAAGTCGCACTCCGCGATTCGTGCCGCGGAGGAGCTCGTCGAAAAGGGGCGCATGGTCGTCGTCTACCCTGAGGGCTCGCTGACCCGCGACCCCGATCTGTGGCCGATGCGTGGAAAGACCGGTGCTGTGCGCATCGCGCTCGAACGCGGCATCCCCGTCATTCCCGTCGCGCACTGGGGAACCCAGCAGCTGATGGCCCGGTACTCGAAGAAGATCAGCCTCTTCCCACGCAAGCACATCCTCGTCAAGGTCGGAGACCCCGTGAACCTTGACGCATTCAGAGACAAGCCTCTCGACACCGCAACCCTCAACCAGGCGACCGCCGTGGTGATGGATGCCATCACCACACTGCTCGAAGAGCTGCGCGGAGAGAAGGCTCCGGCCGAGCGTTGGAACCCCAGCGCCCACGACCAGAAAGAGACGGGTCGTTTTGACTCCTAGGGCCAAGACCGCAACCGTTCGACCGGGGACACGCGTCGCCGTGCTCGGCGCGGGAAGCTGGGGAACGACCTTCGCGAAGATCCTCGCCGACGGCGGGGCAGACGTCGTGCTGTGGGCGCGCCGCCCGGAGCTCGCCCGCGAGATCCAGGAGGCCAAGCGCAACAGCGACTACCTTCCTGGAATCAACCTGCCGATCTCGCTGCGCGCGACGGCCAGGCTCGATCTGGCCCTCGCCGGCGCGGAGCAGGTGTTCGTCTCCGTGCCGAGCCAGTCGCTGCGTGAGAACCTCATCGCAGCGGAGCCGCACCTCGGTGCGAACGCGATCATCGTCAGCCTGATGAAGGGCGTCGAGCGGTCAAGCGGGCTGCGCATGAGCGAGGTGATCGAGCAGGTGCTGCCGATCAGCCCAGACAACATCGCGGCGATCTCCGGCCCCAACCTCGCCCTCGAGATCGCGAAGCAGCAGCCGACGGCCGCCGTCGTCTCATCGACGAGCCTCGAGACGGCCCAGGCCGTCGCGCTGCTCGCCCGCAACGACTACTTCCGCTCCTTCGTGAACACCGATGTCATCGGCACGGAGTTCGGCGGCGTGCTGAAGAACCTGATCGCCGTCGCCATCGGCATCGTCGACGGCGTCGGCTACGGCGAGAACACCAAGGCGTCGATCATCACTCGCGGGCTCGTCGAAATGACCGACTTCGCTGTGGCCTACGGTGCACACCCGGAGACGCTCTCCGGCCTCGCCGGACTCGGCGACCTGATCGCCACCTGCCAGTCCCCGCTCTCGCGCAACAACACGGCAGGGCGTCTGCTCGGCCAGGGCTACAGCCAGAGCGACGTGGTCAAGCAGATGCAACAGACAACTGAGGGCCTGGCATCCGTCGGCCCCATTCTCGAACTGGCCAAGGCCAAGGGTGTCGAGATGCCGATCGTCGAGCAGGTGCGCCAGGTTCTGGCCGGCACGCTGAACCCGCGCGACATCGCACCGCACCTCACAACCGATTCGGACGAGCCGCAAGGCGAAAGGACTCTCGATGACGCACAAGCTCACGGTGGCGCTGCTCTTTGGGGGTCGGTCAAGCGAGCATTCGATCAGCTGCGCAACAGCGGGCGGGGTTCTCTCGGCGATTGACCGCGAGCGCTTCACCGTCATCCCGATCGGGATGACCAGCGACGGCGCGTTCACGCTGCAGCCGGATGACGCGGCCCTCTTCGCGCTGAACCCGGCCGCGATGCCGAGCGTCTCAGACAACGGCACCCGCGTGCGCTGGCCGGAGAGCACCGCCTCGCGCGAGCTCAGCGTGGTCGAGGCAGACGGCACCGTGCGCTCGCTCGGTGCGGTCGACGTCGTGTTCCCGATCCTGCACGGACCGTTCGGCGAGGACGGCACGATCCAGGGGCTGCTCGAGCTGGCCGGTCTGCCGTTTGTCGGCTCCGGCGTGCTCGCCAGCGCCCTCGGCATGGACAAGCACTTCACCAAGACCGTGCTGCGCCAGGCCGGCATCGCCGTCGCGCCGTGGCAGACCGTCACCGCGCGCAGCTGGGCCACCGACCCCGCCGGCGTCGAGGCCGCGGTCACCGCACTCGGCCTGCCCGTCTTCGTCAAGCCGGCACGAGCCGGCTCGAGCGTCGGCGTCAGCAAGGTGTCATCGCTCGATGGGCTCGCGGATGCCATGGCGACCGCGCTGGCCGAAGACGACAAGGTTCTGATCGAGGCAACGCTGATCGGCCGCGAGGTCGAGATCGGGGTGCTCGGAGGCCGCCAGGGCCAGGCACCACGGGCCTCCGTGGCCGGCGAGGTGATCGTCAGCGGGCGTGACTTCTACGACTTCGACGCGAAGTACCTCGACGCGCCTGGCATCGACCTCGTCTGCCCGGCGGAGCTCAGCGACGCCGAGCTCGCCGAGATGGCCGAGCTCGCCGTGCGCACCTTCGAGGCGATCGGCTGCGCCGGCCTCGCCCGCGTCGACTTCTTCCTCACGGCAGACGGCTTCGTCGTCAACGAGATCAACACGATGCCCGGTTTCACGCCGATCTCGATGTTCCCCACCTGCTGGTTGAACTCCGGGCTCAGCTACCCCGAGCTGATCACCGAACTGATCGAGCTCGCGCTGGCCGAGTAGCCGGCATCCGCCCATAAGTACTTAGTGGGTGTGCATGGACTCTTCTCGCGATGTGCTCTGTGCACACGCACTATTGCCTTTTAAGCGGCGGGGAAGCCGCGACGGGGGCGCCGGGAGCGCGGGGCGCTCAGCCGGCGGGC
>JBEVGZ010000208.1:0-9572 GCA_040511515.1 Microterricola sp. | reverse complement strand
AGGACGGAAGCGTGCAGGACGGCGCGGGCGGCTTCGTGTCCGGCGAGGTCTCCGAGCGCGCCGTGATCACGACCGGCACCGTCTCGCTGACGGCGGGCGACCCGATCGGTGCCGCGGATGACGCGATCAAGCTCGTCACCGGAGCCGGCGGCCGCATCGACAACCGCAGCGAGCAGCCGGCCACCGAGACCACTCCGGCCAGTGCGACCCTCGTCATCCGCGTGCCGGCCGAGCAGCTGGACACCGTGCTCGACAAGATCAAGCAGCTCGGCGTCGTCAACGCCGTCTCGTTGAACGCCTCCGATGTGACCCAGCAGAAGCAGGACGTCGAGGCGCGCATCGCCGCGCTGCAGACCTCGGTCGACCGCCTGCTCGTGCTCATGGCCTCTGCGGCGAACACGGCCGATCTGATCGCGATCGAGTCGGCCCTCTCGAGCAGGCAGGCGGAGCTGGACTCGCTCACCGCCCAGCGCGACTACCTCGACGACCAGATCGACTACTCCACACTCTCCGTCGACTTCGTGTCGGAGGGGACCGTCGCACAGGGTGACCCAGACACCTTCTGGGACGGCCTGCTCGCCGGGTGGAACAGCCTGCTCGCCTTCCTCGCTGGCTTCATCGTCGTGCTCGGCGTGCTGCTGCCCTGGTTGCTGCTGCTCGCCGTGATCGCCGGGATCGTGCTCGCGATCGTCCTCGCCGCACGCCGCTCGTCCCGGCGCCGTGCCGCCGAGCGCGATGCAGCGCTCCTGGCCGGGCCGGTTGCCGATCCCACCGCCGCCGCCGAGACCGAGGACGTGCAGCAGTAGCACCCGCACCGCCGGGCGGATGCCGCGACCACGGCATCCGGCCTAGGCTGAGTCCGTGGCTTCAGACGCAGCAGCGAACGGCATCCAGACACCCGGTGAACCGCGCGCGGTTCTGAGCGAGGAGCTGCTCGCGCGCATTCACGCACGGGCCGACGGCTACGACCGGCGCAACGAGTTCTTCGGCGAGGACTTCGAGGAGCTCGTGGCCGCGGGCTACCTGCGCGCCCTCGTTCCCGAGCAGTTCGGCGGGCTCGGGCTCAGCCTCCGTGAGCTCGCCCGCGAGCAGACCCGGCTGGGCGCAGCGGCCCCCGCCACGGCCCTCGCCGTGAACATGCACCTGGTCTGGACGGGCGTCGCAAAGGCGCTGCACGAGCGCGGGGACGACTCCCTCGATTTCCTGCTGGCCGAGGCCGGCGCCGGCGAGGTGTTCGGCTTCGGCATCAGCGAGGCCGGCAACGACCTCATGCTGTTCGGCTCCCGCAGCCGGGCCGTCCCGCAGCCGGACGGCGGCTACCGTTTCAGCGGCACCAAGGTCTTCACCAGCCTCTCCCCCGCGTGGACGCGACTCGGCACCATGGGCCTCGACAGCGACTCGGCCGACGGCCCGAAGATCGTCTACGGCTTCGTCGAGCGCGGTGAGGGAGTCAGCAACAAGGACGACTGGAACACTCTCGGCATGCGCGCCAGCCAGAGCCAGACGACGATCCTCGACGGCGCGCTCGCCCGACAGGACCGCGTGGTGCGCCGCCTCGACCCCGGCCCCAATGCCGACCCGCTCATCTTCGCGATCTTCGCCAACTTCGAGATCCTCCTCGCCGCCGTGTACACCGGCGTCGGCAAGCGGGCCCTCGAGCTGGCCGTCGAATCCGCGCACCGTCGCACCTCGATGAAGAACGACGGACGCAGCCTCGCCCAGGATCCCGACATCCGGTGGCGCATCGCGGATGCCGCCATCGCCCAGGACGCGATCTACCCCCAGCTCGACGCGATCGCCGGCGACGTCGATGCCCAGGCCGATCACGGCGCGCAGTGGTTCCCGAAGCTCGTCGGCATCAAGGTGCGGGCGACCGAGACGGCCAGGCACGTCGTCGACCAGGCGCTGCGCGTCTCCGGAGGCGGCAGCTACTTCGCGGGCAACGAGCTCGGCCGGCTGTACCGCGACGTGCTCGCCGGCATCTTCCACCCCTCCGACGCCGAGTCGGCGCACAGCACCGTCGCCAATGCGTGGCTCGGCCCGATCGAGCCCGCCGACTGAGCCCGCTCCCCCGCTGATTGGGCCTGTGCCCGTAGATTGAGCTTGTGCCCGTTGATTGAGCTTGTCGAAATCCGCCAAGCAGCGGTGACGATTCAGAGATTTCCTGATTGTGGGCTGCCACCTTTCGCGATGCTCCGCATCGCGCCGGACGCCCTCAGACGGAACTAAGCTGAACGGGTGGGTGTACGCATAGAGAAAGTCGAACTGCCGGGGATCGGCGTCCGACACGATTTGGTGACCGAGAGCGGTCGTCGCATCAGCGTGGTCTCGCACCGCGACGGCGAGCGCGATCTCGCGCTCTTCGATGTCGCAGACCCGGATGCCTGCCGCGACAGCATCCCGATGACCGACGACGAGGCTGCGGCCCTGGCCGATGTGCTCGGCACCTCGGTGATGCTCAGCCGCCTCACCAACCTGAGCGACGCCGCGGTCGGCCTGTTCACCGAGCAGCTCGAACTGCCGACGGACTCCCCCTACCTCAACCGCCCGCTCGGCGCCACGAAGACCCGCACCCGCACCCGGGTGTCGATCGTCGCCATCGTGCGCGACAAGGTCGTTCTGCCGTCGCCGACCCCCGACGAGATCCTCCGTCCGGGTGACGTGATCGTCGCCGTCGGCACCCGGCAGGGCCTCGACGCGGTCAGCCGTCTCATCTCCAACGGCCCAGACTAAGGCGCCGCCGTGCACGAGAACACGCTGATCCTGATTGAGGTCGGCGCGCTCCTTCTCGGCATGAGTCTGCTCGGACGCCTCGCGCTCCGCATCGGCATCTCGCCCATCCCGCTCTACCTCATCGCCGGACTCGCCTTCGGCAACGGCGGCCTGCTCGCCCTCGATGCAAGCACCGAGTTCTTCGAGATCGGCGCCGACATCGGTGTGATCCTGCTGCTCGCGCTGCTCGGGCTCGAGTACACGGCATCCGAGCTCTTCACCAACCTCAAGCACTCCCGCATGGCCGGGCTGCTCGACGCCGCCCTCAACGCCCTGCCCGGGGCGATCTTCGCGCTGCTGATGGGCTGGGGCCCCGCCGCGGCCGTCGCGCTGGCCGGCATCACCTGGGTCTCCTCCTCCGGCGTGATCGCCAAGGTGCTGCGCGACCTCGGCCGCCTCGCCAACCGCGAGACGCCGGTGATCCTCGCGATCCTCGTGATCGAAGACCTGGCGATGGCCTTCTACCTGCCCGTGCTCTCCGCGCTCGTGATCGGCGTCAGCCTGCTGCAGGGCGCGGTGACCGTGGCGATCGCGGTCGCCGTGGTCAGCCTCATCCTCTTCATCGCACTCAAGCACGGCCACGTCGTCTCCCGCATCTTCACGCCGGACCACGCCGAGCCGCTGCTGCTCGGCGTGCTCGGGCTCACGATGCTCGTGGCCGGCCTTTCCGCCCAGGTCAACGTCTCGGCGGCCGTCGGCGCCTTCCTCGTCGGCATCGCCCTCTCCGGTCGAGTCGCCCACAACGCCAGCCAGGTGCTCACGCCGCTCCGGGACCTCTTCGCCGCCGTGTTCTTCGTGTTCTTCGGGCTCGTGACGGATGCCACCAAGCTCCCCGCCGTGATCCTGCCCGCGCTGATCCTCGCGATCGTCACCATGGCGACGAAGGTGCTCACCGGCTACCTCGCCGCCAAGCGTGCGGGAATCGCCGAGCCGGGGCGCTGGCGTGCCGGGCTGGCTCTGACCCCGCGCGGGGAGTTCTCCATCGTCATCGCCGGGCTCGCCGTCAGCGCCGGGATCGAGCCGCAACTCGCGCCGCTCGCCACCGCCTACGTACTCATCACCGTCATCGTCGGCCCGTTCCTGGCGCGCATCCCCGACTCCACCTGGTTCAAGGTCGCGACACGCGCCCGCGCCGCCGCCGCCCCGCGGTCGCTCGGCGACGCGTAGTCGGGTTACTCTGCGATCATGTCCGTTTCGATAGGTACCGCCGGTCTGTCCTCGACAGAGGCAGCCGACTACACGCGCTCCGTGCTGGACATCGCCATGCGCCTCGCCGAGGTGATGTTCAGCAACGGTGCCGGTGCGGAAGACGTCGTCTCGGCGGTGCTCGCCATCACGCGGGCATACGGGGTGCGCAACGTCGACGCCGACGTCACGTATTCCGTGATCGAACTCAGCCACGAGAACCCGTCGACGCACGAGACCATCAGCCGCAGCCGCAATGTGCGCTACCGCACCCTCGACTACTTCACCCTGACCCGCGCGTCGAACCTCATCGCCGAGCTGGTCGAGAACCCCCTCGAGGTTCCGGAGGCCAGGCGCGCGATCGCCCGCATCGTCAGCGCCCCGGCGCTCTACCCGCGGATGCTGCGCAGATTCGGCTGGAGCCTCGTCGGCGCCGGCGCGGCGTTCCTCATCGGCGGCAACTGGCTCGTGGCCATCGCCGCCCTGCTCGCGACGATGTTCATCGACTACCTCACCAGCGCGCTGGCAAATCGCCGCGTCCCCGTGTTCTTCCAGACGCTGGCCGGCGGCGCCGTCGGCCCGCTCGTCGCGGCGGCGGTGCACTTCATCGACCCGACCGCGAACACCACACTCATCGTCGTGGCGACGATCATCATGCTGCTCGCCGGCGTCACCACCTTCGGCGCGGTGCACGACGCCCTCTCCGGTTTCTACGTCACGGGGACCGCCCGCTTCGTCGAGGCGATGTTCGTCACCGGAGGACTCGTCGCCGGTGTCGGCGCATCCTCGCTGCTGGTGGCCCGCTTCGGCCTGATGCTCGAGATCAACCCGTCGTCGGCGACCGGCTTCGGCAACCTGCCGGTGCAGCTGGCGGCATCCGTGCTGATCGTGCTCGGCTTCGCCCTCGCGGTGCAGCTGCCCGTGCGCGCCGTGTGGGCGGCCTGCGTGCTCGGCGCCGTCGCAGAGCTCGTCTACGTGTTGGCACTGGACACGATGATCGGCACGGTGTTCGGCGCCGCCATCGCCGCCCTCGCCGTCGGCCTCCTTGCAGCGCTCATGGCCCGCATGGTGCGGGTGCCGCCGCTCGTCATCGTCGTCTCCGGTCTCGTGCCCCTCGTGCCGGGGCTCATCCTCTTCACCGGCCTGATGCAGCTCTCCGAGGGCTCGCTGGACGGCGTGCTGTCGATGCTGGCTGCGGCCTCCGTGGCCGTTGCCCTGGCCGCCGGCGCCATCCTGGGCCAGTACCTCGTGCAGGCCGTGTGGGGCCCGGTGCGCGCGCTGCCGCGCCGCTTCGTCGGCCCGCTCATGGCGCTTCCGGTCAAACTCAACCGCTCGCGCGCCGACAAGTTCTAGGCGGCGCAGCCGGCTGACGTCGAGCCTGCGTGCGGGCTGTCGCACCGCTGGGAATCGCCTCACAAAGACTTGCGGCCCCCGTTCGGGGGTGGTTTGCTGTGCACATGGGCATGCATGCAGTGGGGGCATTCAGCGGTTTCGCCGTGCGCGACGTCGAACAGGCGCGCACCTTCTACTCCGACACGCTCGGTCTGACGGTTGCGGATGACAGGGGCGGACTGCGTCTGGATCTGCCCGGCGACGCCGAGAGCGCGCCGAGCAGCGTGTTCGTGTACGGCAAGCCCGATCACGAGCCGGCCGTCTTCACGATCCTCAACTTCGTCGCCACCGACATCGACACGGCCGTCGACGAGCTCGCCGCGGCCGGCGTGCAGACCCTCCGCTACGAGGGCTTCGAGCAAGATGAGCGGGGAATCGCCCGCGATCCGCGCGGCCCTGCCATCGCCTGGTTCACCGATCCGTCAGGCAACATCCTCGCGGTTGTTCAGCCGGATTGACGGCGGTGCGGTGCGGTCAGTAGCCGCGCCCTTGCAGAGCCGGGTGTGCACCTTTTCGGGTAGGGACGCACCCGGCTTTCTCGTGCCACCGTGTACGGGCGCTTCGCCGGGCGACAGAATGGGTGCATGACTCTTCCTCAGCCCGAGACATTCGACACCGATCCGATTGCTGCCGGCAAACTGAGCGGTACCGACACCATCGTGAGCTACCCGCGCGGTGACACCAGCAGCACCGGTGTCGTGCTGCACCGTGAGCCCCTGCCCCGCGCGGCCGACGGCCCCCGCTGGGCCGTGCTGCTCGACACCACGAGCTGCCACCCCGTGAATGCGGGTTGGCCCGATCAGGGCGCCGACCGCGCGGTGCTGCAGCCGGCGGCATCCGCCGACCCGTCACAGGCGATGACGGTCGTCGACTGCGTGGTCGCCGCGACCGATGGAACGGCGCTGCTCCTCGGCGCCGACATCCCCGTTCGGCCGGGAACACCCGGCTGGGCATTCGTCGTCGCCCACATCGTCGAAGATGCGAGCGGCCTCAGCGAGGGCGAGCGCGTCGAGCTCGTCGTCGACGCCGACTACCGCCGCGCGCTCTCACTCGGGCACAGCGGATGCCACCTCGCCGCGCTCGCACTGAACCGTGCTGTGGCCGACCGCTGGGGCAAGGAGGTGCGGCCGGACGGCCTCGGCAGCCCCGACTTCGACGGCATCGCGATCGAGAGCTCGCTCATCGGCGAGTTCGGTTCCGTTGACACGTATCGGCTGAACAAGTCGCTGCGGCGCAAGGGTTTCGACGCCGAGGGCCTCGCCGACGCGCTGCCGGAGCTCGCCGCCGCGATCAATGCGACGCTCGCCGAGTGGACGGGTGGGCCGGGCTCGATCCACATCGACGCGGAGGGCCCGCGGCTGAGCGACCGTCGCCACTGGGTGTGCGAGCTGCCGGATGGCACCGTGCGGATTCCCTGCGGCGGAACCCACGCCCGCTCGCTGACCGAGCTCGGCACGGTCACCGTCGACCTCGGACTCGGCGACATCGACGGCACGCCGGTGCTGACGATGCGCACGACGGTGGGTGCATGATGGCCGGCTCGACGACGCCGCTCGGCCAGGCAGCGGGGGCGCTCAGCGCCGCGGCCGCGCAGCCGCCACGGATCTCGACAGGAACCCTCCCGGAGGCTGAGCTCGTCAGCCGGCTGCTCGACGAGGCGCACAGGCGTTTCGCCAGCGTGGAGGACGGCACTGTCGCCGACTACATCCCGGCTCTCGCCTCCTCCGATCCCGCCCAGTTCGGCCTGAGCATCGTCGGGGTGCACGGGGCGCGGCACTCCGTCGGTGACACCGACGTCACCTTCACCATCCAGAGCATCTCCAAGCCGTTCGTCTTCGCGCTGATGGCGAACGAGCTCGGCCACGAGAAGGTCAGGGAGCTGCTCGGCGTCAACAACTCCGGGCTACCGTTCGACTCCGTGCTCGCCGTCGAGCTCAACCCCGGGCGCACCGCGAACCCGATGGTCAACGCCGGCGCCATCGCAACGACCAGCCTGGTTCCCGGGGCGGATGTCGCGGCCAAGTGGGAGTTCGTCCGCGCCGGGCTCTCCCGCTTCGCCGGGCGCGAACTCGCGCTCGACGAGCAGGTCTACGCCTCCGAGTCCCACAGCAACGCCCGCAACGAGGGCATCGCCCGCCTGCTCGAGGGCTACGGCCGGATCTACAGCGACCCGATCGAGGCTACCGACATCTACACCAGGCAGTGCTCGCTGCTCGTGACCACCGAGGACCTCGCCGTGATGAGCGCGACACTCGCCGACGGCGGTGTCAACCCGATCACGCTCGAGCGTGTGATCGACGAGGACTCCTGCAAGCGCACGCTCGCGGTGCTCGCAACGGCCGGCCTCTACGAGCGCTCGGGCGAGTGGCTCTACGAGGTGGGGCTCCCGGCCAAGAGCGGCGTCAGCGGCGGCATCATCACCGTGATTCCCGGCAAGGGTGGGCTCGCGAGCTTCTCCCCGCCGCTGGATGACGCGGGCAACAGCGTGCGCGGAACCCTCGCGACCGCGTTCCTCTCCACGACGCTCGGCCTCAACGTCTTCGCCTCGCAGCCGGTCCCCGCCGCCGATGCCCCGCCGATCACCCCCTGATCACCCGCTACTCGATCAACGGGAGTGTTGGCCCCTGCGGCCAGCCAGCGTCAGGCCTCGCTGATGTCGGGGCGCGGCAGCTCGTCGGGCGCAGGCACCGGGGCGGCATCCGCCGGCCAGAAGGTGCGCAGCAGCGTGTCCGGCAGCTCGAGGGAGCCGACGGCGAGCGGGTCGATGTAGCGCTCGGTCTCGGCATCCAGCGCCTTGACGTCGTCGTGCAGCCGCTCCATCGTCACGTCGAGCCGGCTGGCCGTCGCGGCGGCATCACGCAGTTCGGCGAGCAGGGAGTCGGGCACATCGCCGTCGTACTTGTAGTAGATCTTGTGCTCGAGGCTCGCCCAGAAGTCCATCGCGATGGTGCGGATCTGCACCTCGACCTTGACCTTGTGCACCTGCTGCGAGAGGAACACCGGCACCTCGATGAGCACGTGCAGGCTCTGGTAGCCGTTCTTCTTGGGTTCTTTGATGTAGTCGCGCACGCGCAGCACGGTCACGTCGGCCTGCGCGGTGAGCATGTCGAAGATGCGGTACGCGTCGGAGATGAAGCTGCAGGTGACGCGGATGCCGGCGACATCGTGGATGTGCTCGGCGATCTGCTCGACGGTCGGTTCCAGCCCCTTGCGCACGGCCTTCGTGAGGATGCTCTCCGGGCTCTTCAGCCGCGAGGAGACGTGCTCGATCGGGCTGTAGTCGTCCCGGTAGCTGAACTCCTCCTTGAGGATGTTCAGCTTCGTCATCATCTCGTCGATGCCGAATTTGTAGCGCAGCATCAGGCCCTCGAACTCGTGCCGAATCCGGGAGAGCTCTTCGAGATCGGGGGGCAGCTGCAGTGCGTCTGGACGGTCTGACATGATGCCTTCATCGTGGCAGAGCCAGCTTGCGGCTTGCTTGGAGTGCGCCGGAACCGGCATGGTATATCGCCGGGCGGATGCCGCTCAGTCCAGGTACACCCAGCGGCCGCCCTCGCGCACGAAACGGCTGCTCTCGTGCTGTGAGCCCCGGTCGCCATCGGAGCGGTAGAACGCCGTGAACTCGACGGTGCCCGCGGAGTCCAACATGCCACCGCGGCTGGAACCATCGATGTCGAGCCGGTACCAGCGGAGGCCGACGTCGAGTTCGAGCTCGGCCGGACGGGTGCTGCTGTGCCAGCTGCGCAGCAGATAGGGCACGTCGCCGACCGCGAAGGCCGAGAAGCGCGAGCGCATCAACTGTTCGGCGGTTGCGGCATCCGCCTCGCCCCGGTGCAGCCGACCGCAGCATTCCGCGTACGTCTCGCCGCTCAGGCAGGGGCAGCGGGCGTTGTCGTCGATCATCGGGCTCCCGCCTCAGTCTTCATCCCTCCATTCTGCCCGAGCGCTCCACCCCCGAATGGGCGCTGCCGCTCGGGAGCGCGCATGCGTACCGTTGGGCAGCACTGCCCGCCCTTCTCCCGATTGGGTTCCATGCTGCCTCGTACTTCTCGCACCGCCGCTTTCGCCGTCGCGAGCGCGCTGTTGCTTTGCGCCGTTGGTGGCGCCACCGCTCCGGCGTTCGCCTCCACCGATACGCCCTCCGCATCGCCCGCAGCGACGGTTTCGCCGACGCCCAGCGCCGCACCGACGGCTCCGGCCAGTGAAACGCTCACCCCAACGCC